>CAZTMF010000054.1:0-12260 GCA_964614675.1 uncultured Caulobacteraceae bacterium
GCCTTGACCTTTAGGTCCCGGTGGTTCCGGGAATTGAGCATCACGATGTTGGTCATGGCCCTTGCCCGGCTCAGATGCGCTGCAGGCCGTGCTCATCGATCTTGCGCAGAAGATCCCGATGCGCCGGCAGCTGGCTGCGCATCTGCTGGGAGATGCGGGCGTTCTCGCTCATCAGCTTGGCCGCCCGCTGCGCCGATCCGGCGACGTCGCCCGGCAGGATGCTGGTCTCATAGTCCATGCCATAGAGGACGTACTGGTAGCTGGCCGCCGGGAACACCTCCTCCAGGCGGTCGAATTCGTCGAACATCCAGGGCGACTGGTAGCGCCAGAGCTCCATCAGATCCTGCAGGCGGTCTGGGATCGACGACGGCTCGACGTTGTCACGCCAGAAGGCCGTGTCGGTCCGCTTGGTGATCGCATAGTGCAGCTTCAGGAAGTCGATGATCCGACCCCAGCGGTAGGACGTCGTCTCGTTGAAGCGGCGGGCGATGGTGTCCATCACCTCGCGGCAGGGCGGCATCTGCTCGGCGAGGATCCGCGCGGAGAGCTCGATCAGCACGATCGACGAAGATTCCAGCGGCTCCAGGAACCCGGCCGAGACGCCGATGGCGACGCAGTTGCGCTCCCAGCCCCGTTCCCGATGCCCGGCCCGGAGCGGGATCTTGCGCGGGGTCAGCCCCTCGGCGGCGGGTCCGATATAGGCCCTGAGCTCCGCCTCCACGGCCTCTTCGTCGATGTGGCTCGAGGAATAGATGTAACCGGTGCCCCGCCGCGTCGGCAGGCCGATGTCGAAGATCCAGCCCGAAGACTGGGCGGTGGAGATGGTGTGGCAGGCGACGGGACTGTTCTCGTCCGGATAGGGCACCTGCACGACCATGGCGGTGTCGCAGAAGAGGACGTCGTCGCAGGGCTTGAAGGGCACGCCCAGGGTCTTGCCGATCAGCACGGCCGCAAAGCCGGTGCAGTCCACGAACAGGTCCCCGGCGATCCGTCCCGCCTGCTCGGTGACCACCGCGGTGATGTCCCCATCCTCGGCCTGCTCGACCGATTTCACGTCCGCGAGGACATGCTTCACGCCGAGCTCGCCGACGCAGTGCTTCTGCAGGAAGGCGGCGAACTTATTCGCGTCCAGGTGATAGGCGTAGTTCAGCAGGCCGTCGTACTCGGGCGTCGCGATGGTCTTGGGCGCGAGGTTGGCGTCGCAAACCACCCCCTGCGACGTCACCGCGTCGCAGAAGCTCACCTGATCGCGCTTCTCCAGCCAGTGCGGGACCAGGTTCAGCTGGGTGAAGCCCTGCGGCAGCGCCAGCGGGTGATAGTAGAAGTCGTCGGCCTCGCCGGTGGTCCAGCCGGCGAACTTGGCTCCCTGCTTGAAGGCCGCCTTGCACTCGCGGAAGAAGGCGGTCTCGGAAACCCCGGCCTTCTGCAGGGTGGTGCGCATGGTGGGCCAGGTGCCCTCGCCCACGCCGAGGATGGGGATGTTGGGTGACTCCACCAGCGTGACGGAGAAATCGCCGCGGGCGATACGCTCCCTGTGACGGGCCGCGACCACGGCCGCCGTGAGCCAGCCGGCCGTTCCCCCACCCACGATGACGATCGACGTTACCGGTCTCATAAGCGTGACTATCTCGGGCTAATCCGATGGGGCCGTCAACCAAACGCCCCGAAAGAGGAGAGCCGCCAGGATGTCCTGGCGGCTCCAAGTCGCCGAGGGAGGATGCTCGGTTAGAATTTCGCCCTGACGCCGAAGGTGAACCTCGGTCCGAAGTCGACCGCGTCCAACAGCTGGTCCGAGAAGCGGCCGTGGGTGCTGAAGGTCGAGTTGTTGACGTTGATGCCCTCGACGAACAGGGTGTAGTTGTTCCTGAGCGTATAGCTGGCGCTCAGGTCCACCTGCAGGTTCGAGTTCACGAAGGTCGGTTCAGATCCGAATTTCGAGTTGTTCTGCGCCTGGCCGAAGTGGTCGATGTACTCGCCTCTCCAGTTCAGCGCGGCCCTGAGCGACCAGCCGTACTTTTCCCAGAAGCCTACCGCGTTGGCCGAATTGGCCAGACCGGTCACCGCGAAGCCGCTCGTGGTGATGTCGGTCGGGTGATACGGCTTGTTGGTGCCGACGACGGTACCGTTCAACTGTACCCCGAAGCCGGTGTCGCCGAAGATGTGGGTGACCTGGGCCTCCACGCCGTAGACCGTCGCCGCCGGGCCGTTCACCTGCGAGGTGATCGAGAATACCGCAGGCTGGTTCGTGGTCGGATCGATGACGCCATTGATGTTCTGCTGGACGGTGCCGCCGACGATGAAGTTCGAGACCTCCTTCACGAAGCCGTTCAGCACCGCATAGGAACCCGGCGCATAGTACCACTCGAGCGCCAGATCCAGGTTGTCGGAGGTGTAGGGCTTCAGGTTGGGGTTGCCACCCGTGGCCACCAGCGCCCCGACCCGCTGGGTGCCTGGGATGTTGCTCACCGGCGTCAGGAAGTTCAGCGGCGGCCTCGTCAGAGTGCGGGAGGCGTCGAACCTTAGCTTCAGGGTATCGGTCAGTCCCAGGGTGACATCGAGGTTCGGCAGGATGTCGCGGTAGGAGTTCTTAGCTGTCACCGTCGACTGCGGGCCATAGGCCACCAGGAAGGCGGTGTGGTCGGATGGCTGGACGGTCAAGCCGGTCGGCTGCTGGCCGATGCCCGAGGTGGTCAGCTCGGTGTCCTCGGCGCGGACGCCGACGTTCCACTTCAGCGGCATGCCGCCGAGCTCGGCGTCGCCGGACAGGTTGAAGTAGGCCGCGTAGACGGTCTCGCCAATCTGCTGGAAGCTGCCGGGGTTCAGGATGATCCGGTAGGTGCCGTCGAACGCCGGCGTGCAGCAATTCTTGTTGGCGCCGGGAATGTTGGTCGTCTGCGGATTGCCGAGGCTCTGGAGGTGGTTCAGCACCGTGTAGGGGTCGAAGACCAGGACACCGGGCGGCAGCTTATTGCTGTTGGAGAAGCCGCTGATGAAGTTGGAGGTCGAGAAGGACTTGTTGAACCAGGACTGGTCCAGCGTCACGCCGCCGGGGTTGTTCGACGCCGGACCATAGCCCGCATAGGCTTGCCAGTCGTTGTTGGCGAAGTCGTCGTAGTTCGAAAGCGTCCGGTCTTCCTTGGTCCAGTTGAAGCCGAACCGGGCGACGACGTGATCGCCCTTCCATTCGCCGCCGATCTTGAACTCGTTGATCTCGTCGCGATTGCGGCCGCTGCCCATCGGCAGCACGTGGGAGCCCATCAGGCCGTTGTTGATGAACTGCGAGGTGTTGCCGCCCGGGCCATAGGCGGTCGGGTAAGGAAGCTGGCCGGGGCCGATTCCGGCGATGCCGATGTCCACACCGTGGGTGCCCGTCGGTGAGGACGGGCCGTAGCCGACGTCCACGTCGATGCTGCTGAGTTCGCCGCCCGGGTTGAGTTGGGCGAGCGAGTGGCTGAAGTCGGCGAAGAACGAGAGGTCGTCGCTAACCCGCCATTTCACGTTGCCGGCGATCTCGTTCAACTCGATCAGCGAAGCATTGACCTGCGACTGGAAGTCGGTCGGCGTGTTGAGCTGGACGAAGTTGGTGACCGTCCCGTTCGGCGACAGCGAGATATTGTTCAACGAGCCGCCGTTGAACCACACGCTGTAGCCGTACTGGTCCTGGACGATCCGGTCGCGGGAATAGTTGTCGCTGACCGTGAAGGTGATGTCGTCGGTCGGACGGAACTGCAGGACGGCTCGCCCGTCATAGCGCTTCTCGTCGTTGTGCTCCTGGTAGATGCCGTAGTCCTGGATGAACCAGCCGTTCTGCGGCCCGGACGGCGGCGTCGCGAACTGGGAGGGATTGAAGGTGGTGCCCTCCCATCCCTGGACGTTCACGTGGTTGGCGACGTTCTTGGTGTCCGAATAGTGGAAGTCCACCAGGACCCCGAACCTGTTTTCGGCGAAGGTGTCGCTGAACAGGACGCCGACATTGGGGGTGACGCCCCCGCCTGTCGGTGAGATCGAGCCCGATGCGGTGCCCGAGAGCTGCAGGCCGTTGTGGTCGAAGGGCTTGGGGAACTTGACGTTGATGGTGGCGCCGAGCGAGCCGCTCGAGAGCGACGCATCCGGAGTCTTCAGGATGTCCACCTGCCCCACGAAGTCCGCGCCGACCGAACTGAAGTCGAAGCCGCGGTTGCCGAGGGCGGTGGCCACCTGGCGACCGTCGAAGAGGGTCTGATTGTAGCTCGGCCCGAAACCGCGCACCGTGATCTGGGTGTCGTTGCCGGTCGAGGTCGGCACGCCGCCGAGCGCGGAGGTCCCGCGGCTCACCGAAACGCCGGGAATGCGCTGGAGAGCGGCGGCCAGGTTCACGTCCGGGAACTTGCCGATGTCCTCGGAAGAGATCGCATCGACCACGCCGAGCGAGTCCTTCTTGATCTCGAGGCTCTTCTGGAGCGATCCGCGGATGCCGGTGACGACGACCTCGCCCACCGTGCTCGAATCCTTCGCGTCCGCGGCGAAGGCCGGAAACGCCACTCCCCCGAGCGCGACGGCGGAGACACCAGCGATGAGGGCGGCGCGCCGCCCCCGCGACCAAGTTTGATTGGCTTGCACTTCGTTCGCCTCCCATTTTCGCTCGGTCGCCGCGCGTTTTCCGGCGGTCGCGATCCGAAGCGGTCCCCTGTCGTTTCGGCGGGATCAGCGTCTGCGTTCGTCGTTCTCAGCGTGCGAGAAGGCGCGACGGCTCGGCAGTAGCCTCTGTTCCCCCAAACAAAAGTAATACTTTTTGAACGCAGTGTTTCCGCTAACAGCCACGCTTTAGTGTGTCAAGGCGGAAATGACACCGTTGCCACTGTCCATTGTGACTGGTGTAAATGGAGCTGCATCTTGGCGGTGGGGACGCCCTCGGGCGCGGGGATCAGATGGCGAGGCCGGCAGGCGGTTCAGCGGACATCCTAGACGTCGTGATCGTCGGCGGTGGGACCGCCGGATGGATGGCGGCCGCCAGCTTCGCCCACTTCCTGAAGGCGGCCGGAACCCGGGTCACCCTGGTCGAATCGAGCGAGATCGGAACGGTCGGCATCGGCGAGGCGACCATCCCGCCGATCATGGATTTCATCCGTGTCCTCGGCCTCGACGAGGACGAGCTGATCAAGCACTGCAACGCGACCTTCAAGCTCGGGATCAGGTTCCAAGATTGGGGAGGGATCGGCCGCTCGTTCCATCACCCCTTCGGCCAGACCGGTTATCCGCTGGAGGGGGTGGATTTCTCGGCCTGGTGGCTCAGCCGCTACATCGATGGCCGTGCGGCGCGGCTCGAGGACTATTCCCTGATGGCGGTGGCGTCGGAGGCGGGCCGGTTCAGCCGCCCGATTCGGGGCCACAACTCTCCCCTCTCCCAGATCACCTATGCGCTGCACTTCGACGCCGCCCTCTTCGCGGATTTCCTGAAGCGCTATGCGCTGGAGCGCGGCGTGCACCGCATCGACGCCAGGATCGCCGGCGCCGAACTCGATCCGCAAAACGGATTCATCAAAGGGGTGCGGCTCCAGGACGGCCGATTCGTCGAGGGCGATCTCTTCATCGACTGCAGCGGCTTCCGGGGTCTGCTCATCGAGGAGACCCTCGGGGCCGGTTACGAGGACTGGCGCTGCTGGCTGCCCTGCGATCGGGCCCTGGCGGTGCAGACAACGCGCACCGGGCCGCCGGCCCCCTATACCCTGTCCATCGCGCGCTCGGCCGGATGGCAATGGCGGATCCCGCTGCAGAACCGCACCGGCAACGGCTACGTCTATTGCAGCGACCACGTCTCCGATGACGCCGCCGCTGACGAGCTCATGAGCTCACTCGACGGCGAGCCGATCACCTCGCCCCGGGCCCTGCGCTTCGTCGCCGGACGACGGCGCAAGTTCTGGAGCGGGAATTGCGTGGCGCTCGGTCTGGCGCAGGGTTTCCTGGAGCCCCTGGAATCCACCAGCATCCATCTGGTGCAGCGCGGCCTCGCCCTGCTGCTGAAGCTCTGGCCGGACCGGCATTTCGACCAAGCCGAGCAAGACCAGTACAATTCCATGCTCGCCTTCGAATACGAGCGGATCCGCGATTTCCTGGTGCTGCACTATCAGCCGACCCAGAGGGACGACTCCAGCTTCTGGCGGCATGTGCGGTCGATCGAGCCGCCGGAGAGCCTCCAGCGTCGGATCGAGTTGTTCCGGAGCCATGGCCGGATCGTCCGCGAGGAGAACGAGCTCTTCCCGGTGCAGAGCTGGCTCTACATCTTCATGGGCCTGGGCATCATGCCGCGGAATCGCGATCCCCTTGTCCAAACGCTCGACCCGGCGCAGATCGACGGTCATCTGGAGTCGCTCAGATCCCTGGTGAAGGATTGCGTCCAGGCCATGCCCTCCCACGAGGCGTTCATCGCCGCCCATTGCGCCGCGAGCGGAGGCGCGCCGGCGGCCCAGCTGGAGCGTCAGACTTAAGGTGAGCGAGGCACTCGGGCGCAGGGCGACAATCCGGGACGTGGCCGCCCGCGCGGGAGTCTCGATCAAGACAGTGTCGCGTGTCTTCAGCGAGGAGACCAAGGTCAAGCCTGCGACACGCCAGGCCGTGCTCAAGGTCGCCAAGGAGCTCGACTACCACGTCAATATCGCCGCCCGCAGCCTGGCGAGCCGGCGCTCCTATCTGATCGGCGTCATCAACGCCAATCCCAGCCCCAACTACCTGAACGACCTGCACAATGGCGCGGTCGACCGCCTGCACGGCACGCGCTACCGGCTGATCATCCTGCCGATGGAGGGCGCGCAGTTCCGCGGAAAGGTGCTGGCCGTCGCGCGGGCGGCCGGCCTGGATGGCCTGGTGCTGTCTCCACCGGTCAGCGACGACAATGCGACCCTGGACGAACTCCTGTCCGCCGGCCTCCCCTTCTCCCGGATCGCGCCGATGAACCGCCCGGGCGTCGCGCCCGAGGTCTTGATGGACGACGCGGCCGCCGCCGAGCAAATGACCCAGCACCTGATCGAGCTCGGGCATGTCGACATAGCGGTGATCCAGGGCGCGCCCAACCATGCGTCGACCAGGTCACGGCTCGAAGGATTCAGGCGCGCGATGGCCAGCGCCGGCCTGAAGGTGCGGCCTGAATGGGTCCTCGGCGGGATGTACACGTTTGAATCGGGCCTGGAGGGTGGGCGACGGCTGCTGGCCGGCTCGCCTGCGCCGACCGCGATCTTCGCTTTCAATGACGACATGGCGGCGGGCGTCATCACCGCCGCCCACGAGCGCGAATTGTCGGTTCCCCAGGACCTGTCGATCGTCGGTTTCGACAATTCCATGGTCGCGAGCGTGGTCTGGCCGACCTTGACGACCATCCACCAGCCGATCTTCCAGATGGCGCGCATGGCCACGGACGCGCTGCTGGCCAGGATCGAGGGCGGCCTCGCGCCTCAACGGGTGATGATGCCCTTCGAGCTGATTGTCAGGAACTCGTCAGGCAGGCCGCGACGGGCGCGCTGAGCGTCCGCTTCCGCCTCGAGCAGCTCGACAAGGTCGGTGATCAGCTTACGCATGCGCGTCTGAGCGGCGGCCTCGTCGCCCGCCAGGATCGCCTCGGCCACCCAGGAGTGGACCTCGGTCTCGGATTTCTCGATGCCCATGAGCCGGTTGGTGCGCTGGATGCTGATCCGCAGCGCCGTCTCGATCATGCCCTTGAGCTGCCGGTAGAACCGGTTGCCGGTGGCGTCGAGGATGGCCAGATGGAAGCTGATGTCGGCCTCGAGGGTGTCGCCCTCGCCCTGCTCGGCCGCGCGCATCCGCTCCAGGGCGTCCGCGATGGCGGCCTTCTGCTCCGGCGTTCCCCGGCGCCCTGCAAGACCCGCCGCGATGGGCTCGACGGCAAGGCGCATCTCGGTGAACTCCATCAGGAGGTCGAGGGCGAACTTGCGTTCCAGCAGCCAGCGCAGCACGTCCGGATCCAGAAGGTTCCAGCGGTCCTCGTCTTCGACTCGCGTGCCGCGCCGCGGCCGCGCGGACAGGAGCCCCTTTGCGGTCAGCATCTTGACCGCCTCGCGCAGCACCGTGCGGGCGGCGCCGTACTGGAGGCATAGCTCCTTCTCGGTCGGGAAGGCGTCGTTGGTGTACTTGCCGGTCACGATGGCCGAGCCGAGATCGAGCACGATCGACCGGGTGAGATTGTCGCCCTTCACCGCCTTGGCCACGCAGCTCCTCCACTCGCGGCCCGCGGGCCCCCGGGTTGATAGCCGAGTTCGGCCTCGGACGGGAGCTTGGCGGCACGGGCTTGAAATAAGTATTACATAATGCAAGCTTGGCCGAAAATAAGATCCTCTGGGATGGACGCCGTTGATGTCGAATCCGGGCCGTAGCCTGTCTCGTCGCCGCCTCGCCCAGTCGCTCGTCGGCGTGGGCGCCCTGGGGGCCATGGCGGGCCCCGCCCGCGCAGCCGCCGATAAGTCCGACCCGTCCGGCAGGCCGCCGCCCTCGGCGCCCTACCGCAATCCGAAGCTGCCGGTCGAGACGCGGGCCGACGATCTCCTGGCGCGGATGACGCTCGAGGAGAAGGTGGGCCAGATGCTTTGCATCTGGCAGGTCAAGCCCGAGGTCCAGACGCCCGCAGGCGACTTCGACGCGGCCAAGGCCAGCGCCAAATATCCCAACGGCATGGGGATGGTGGCGCGGCCGTCAGACTTCCAGGGCGTGACCCCCGCGAGCGGGGCGGCCGGCGCCAACGGCGCGGTCAATCGCAACGCGGCCCAGACCGCGCGCTACGTGAACCAGGTCCAGAAATGGGCGGTCGAGCAGACCCGGCTGGGCATCCCTGCCCTGACCCACGAGGAGGCCCTGCACGGCCTCGTGTGTCGCGACGCCACCTCGTTCCCGCAGGCGATCGCCCTCTCCTCCTCCTTCGACCCAGAGATGACGCGCAAGGTGTTTTCCGTCGCCTCGCGCGAGATGCGGGCGCGAGGTCCCGTGCAGGCTCTGGCGCCGGTGGTGGACGTGGCCCGCGACCCGCGCTGGGGCCGGATCGAGGAAACCTACGGCGAGGACCCCTACCTCTGCGGCCAGATGGGCAAGGCGGCCGTGCTGGGCCTGCAGGGCGAGACCCTGCCGCTGGCGCCCAACAAGGTCTTCGCCACGCTCAAGCACATGACCGGCCACGGCCAGCCCGAGAGCGGCACCAACGTGGGCCCGGCCGAGATCTCCGAGCGCACCCTGCGTGAGGACTTCCTGCCGCCGTTCGAGACCATCATCCGCGACACCCATGTCGGCGCGGTGATGCCCTCCTACAACGAGATCGACGGCATCCCATCGCACGCCAATCGCTGGCTGCTGCGCAAGGTCCTGCGCCAGGACTTCGGCTACAAGGGCGTTGCGGTCAGCGACTATTTCGCGATCAACGAGCTGATCACCCGCCATCACCTGGCGGCCGACACCGTGCAGGCGGCGCTGTTCGCCATCGACGCGGGAGTCGACATCGAGACGGCCGACCCGGCCGCCTATCCGAACCTGGTCGAGCTGGTCCGCTCGGGGCGCGTCCCCGCCTCGCTCATCGACGAGGCGGTGCGGCGGATCCTGACGATGAAATTCAATTCGGGCCTCTTCGAGTATCCCTATGTCGACGAGAAGAAGGCCGACGCCCTGACCGCCCTGCCCGACGCCGTGGCCCTGGCCCGCGTCGCCGCGACCCGGTGCGCGGTGCTGCTGAAGAACGACGGCGGCCTGCTGCCCCTTGATCCGAAGAAGGTGGGCAAGGTGCTGGTCCTGGGCCGCCATGCCTCCGACACGCCGATCGGCGGCTATTCGGACGTCCCCCGCCACGTGGTCTCGGTGCTGGAAGGCATCCAGGCCGAGGGCAAGGCGGCCGGCTTCGCCGTCGACTACCGCGAAGGCGTGCGGCTGACCGAGGAGCACGTCTGGGCGAAGGACGAGATCGTCTTCACGCCGCCCGAGGTGAACGCCCGGCTGATCGCCGAGGCCGTCGAAGCCGCCAAGGGCGCGGACACAATCGTCATGGTGCTGGGCGACAACGAGAAGACCAGCCGGGAGGCCTGGGCGGACAACCACCTGGGCGACCGCCAGACCCTGGATCTGCTCGGCCAGCAGAACGAGCTCGCCCGCCGGATCCTGGCGCTGAAGAAGCCGACCGTGGTGCTGCTGCTGAACGGCCGTCCGCTCTCGATCGTAGAGTTGGCCGAGAGTGCGCCGGCGATCATCGAAGGCTGGTACATGGGCCAGGAGACCGGCCACGCGGCGGCGGACCTGATCTTCGGCAGGGCCAATCCGGGCGGCAAGCTGCCGGTCTCGGTCGCACGCAACGCGGGCCAGCTCCCGATCTTCTACAACAGGAAGCCCACCGCCCGGCGCGGCTATCTGGACGGGACCACCGCGCCCCTGTTCCCGTTCGGCTTCGGGCTCTCCTACACCCGCTTCGAAATCTCGGCGCCGCGCCCGGCCAAGACCACGATCCGTCCCGACGAGACCGTCCGGGTCGAAGTCGACGTCAGGAACGTCGGCGATCGTCCTGGCGACGAGGTGGTGCAGCTCTACATTCGCGACGACGTCAGCTCGGTCACCCGGCCGGTGCTGGAGCTGAAGGGCTTCAGTCGCGTGACGCTCGCGCCCGGCGAGGCGCGCACCGTAAGCTTCGATGTGGGGCCCGAGCAATTGCGCTTCTACAACGCCGACATGGTCCGCGTGGTCGAGCCCGGCGGCTTCACCCTCTTCGCGGGCCCGAGCAGCGCCGAGCTGAAGAGCTCTGCCTTGACCGTGGCCTGAAAAGCGAGCAGTCGCGATTTGTCCCCTTCCTCCAAGCACCGCGCAGCTGGCTTGACTGGCCATAAAGGATGACACCGTTGTCGTTGACAGGGCGGACATCGATCTGGGAGCGCTCTCAGCAGGGCGGCGCGGGAGCGAAGGGGCGGCGCGTGCTTCAGGTCAACTCGCACGACTACGAGGTGGGCGTGGCGCCGGAGATCGGCGGCGGTCTGACCCATCTGCGCTTCCGCGGCGTCGATGTGCTGAGGCCCGCGCCAGGAGACGCCGACGACCCCCTGCAGCTGGCCTGTTTTCCCCTCGTCCCCTACGCCAACCGGATCGCAAACGGCCAGTTCGTCTGGCAGGGCCGGACGGTGACCTTGTCGCCAAACACGAAGGGCGAGCCCCATCCGCTGCATGGTGACGGCTGGCGTTCGACGTGGACGGTCGCGGAAACCTCGCCGGACCATATCGTCCTCGAGCTCCATCACGCCGCCGGCGACTGGCCCTGGGCCTATGTGGTGCGCCAGACGATCCATGCCGACGCCGGGGGCGTCGGGCTCGAGTTGGAGATCGTCAACCTGGCCGATGCCGCCATGCCGGTGGGTCTCGGCTTCCATCCCTATTTCCCCGGCCGGTCCGGCGCCCGGCTCAAGGCGAGCGTCGGCACCGTCTGGCTGACCGACGCCGAGATGCTGCCCACCCGCCAGGCGCCGCCCGCCCAGGTCCGCGACTGGGATCGCTGGGCGCCCGTCGAGGCGACCGGACTGATCGACAACTGCTACACCCAATGGTGGGGGCCCGCCGAAGTCCGGCTTCCGGACCGCGGCCTCGAAGCGCGCCTGACGGCCAGCAGGAACCTCGGCTGCCTGCATGTCTATTCGCCACCCGGCGAGGACTACTTCTGCGTCGAGCCGGTCAGCCATCGCCCCGACGCCCTCAACGCGGCCGATCCATCGCTTGAGGGCGTGGCCGCGCTGCCGCCCGGACGCCGGCTTCAGGCGAGCATGCGCATCGAGGCGTCCCCGCTATGACGGCGCGCCTCGCATCCCTCCTGGCCGCCGCCGGGCTCGCCGCGACCTCGGCCGCGGCCCAGGCCCCCTACAGGGGCGTGGCCCATCCCCAGCTCTGGCCGCGGGCCCACAGCACGGGCCTGATCGACCCCAGGCGCGAAGCCTTCGTCTCCAGACTGATGAAGCGCATGTCGCTGGAGCAAAAGGTCGGTCAGATGATCCAGGGCGACCTGACCAGCCTGAAGCCGGATGACCTCAAGACCTATCCCCTGGGCTCCTTCCTGGCCGGCGGCGACTCCCCGCCGCTGAACGCGCCCGATCGCGCCCCCGCCCCCGCCTGGATCGCCACGGCCCGCGCCTTCGAGGAAGCGGCGCGTGAATCCAAGACCGGCGGCCCGTTCATTCCGCTCCTGTTCGGCGTCGACGTGGTCCACGGCAACAACAACGTCGTCGGCGCGGTCGTCTTCCCCCACAACGTCGGCCTCGGCGCCGCGCACG
>CAZTMF010000055.1:0-12232 GCA_964614675.1 uncultured Caulobacteraceae bacterium
TGGCCGACGTGCTGGAGACCGGCGTCCGGCGCGAGGACCGCACCGGCACCGGCACGCTTGGCGTCTTCGGCCGTCAGATCCGCTTCGACCTCGCCCAAGGGTTCCCGCTGCTCACCACCAAGCGGCTGCACCTGAAGTCGATCGTCCTGGAGCTCCTCTGGTTCCTCCGAGGCGACACCAACGTCCGCTGGCTGCAGGAGCGCGGCGTGACCATCTGGGACGAGTGGGCCGATGAGACCGGCGAGCTCGGGCCCGTCTACGGCAAGCAGTGGCGCTCGTGGGCGGCGCCCGACGGGCGGTCGATCGACCAGATCGCCAGAGTGGTGGACCAGATTCGCTCCAAGCCCGAGAGCCGGCGGCACATCGTCACCGCCTGGAACCCGGCCGACGTGGACGACATGGCCCTGCCGCCCTGCCACTGCCTGTTCCAGTTCTTCGTGGCTGAGGGCCGGCTCTCCTGCCAGCTCTACCAGCGCTCGGCGGACCTGTTCCTGGGCGTGCCATTCAACATCGCCAGCTACGCCCTGCTCACCCTGATGGTCGCCCAGGTCACGGGGCTGGAGCCCGGCGAGTTCGTGCACAGCTTCGGCGACCTGCACCTCTATCTGAACCATCTGGACCAGGCGAAGGAGCAGCTGGGGCGCGAGCCCCTGCCCTTCCCCACCATGCGCCTGGCGCCGAAGACCGACCTGTTCGCTTTCGAGTACGACGACTTCCGCCTCGAAGGCTATCAGTCCCATCCCGCCATCAAGGCCCCGATAGCCGTTTGATCCGCATCACCCTCGGACCCATCGCCCGCGCCCGCAACGGGGTGTTCGGCAAGGACGGCGGCCTGCCCTGGCGGCTCAAATCCGACCTGCAGCTGTTCAAGGCCCTGACCCTGGGCAAGCCGATCATCATGGGCCGCAAGACCTGGGACTCCCTGCCGCTCAAGCCCCTGCCCGGCCGGACCAACATCGTGCTGTCGCGGGACGGCAGCTTCGAACCCAAGAAGGCGCTGGTCTGCGAGACCCTCAACGAAGCGCTTCAGATCGCCCGCGAACAGGCCGAGGAGGACGGGGCCGACGAGGTCTGCATCATCGGCGGCGCATCGATCGTGCAGGCGGCCTTCCCCAAGGCCCGTCGCCTCTACCTGACCGAGGTCGAGGGCGATCCCGAGGGCGACGTGATCCTGCCGGCCTTCGATCTTTCAGGCTGGACCGAGGTGCGCAGCGAACACCACCCCGCAGGCGAAGGCGACGAGTATCCGTTCACCTTCCGGATGCTGGAGCGCTGACTCACTCCACGCTGTCGACGAACTCGAAGTCGGGGCGGCCGGGCTGCAGCAGCGGCGCGAGCGTCGGCCAGAGCTCGGTGAAGTGCTTGGTCTTGGGGTGGTCGTCCACCGCCGCCTGATCGCGGTAGAGCTCCATCACCACATAGGTATTGGGATCCGAGCGGCTCTTGCACAGCTTGTAGAGGACGTTGCCCGGCTCGACGTCCGAGTTGACGATGTCCGACAGAGGCTTGAACGCCTTCTCGAACTCCGGGCCCTTGCCCTCCAGAACCTTCAGCTTGGCGATCAGTCCGATCATCATTGCCTCCCAGACGCGAAACGGCCCGTGCCGCGAGCCTTGGGCTCGCGGCACAAGCATTTTCTTTTTCGCGCATCGGACCACGACAGGGGCCGTTGGCCCCGTCGCCACAATGCGCGAGCGCATCTAGTGCGACGGGGCCGCCCGAGGCAACGCTGTCGGGCTGCTGGCGATCAGCCCTTCAGCGTTGCGCAGGCGCCGCTGAACTCGGCTTCGAGCTGCGACTTCAGGTAGGGATTGGCGCGGTCGGCCTGGCTCCTGGCGTCGCGCATGGCGTCCTCGGCCTTCTCGACGATGAATTCCTCGCGGCCGCGGCGCTCGGCGTTGAACCAGGCCGCCATCGACTTGGCGTCGGGGGCGGCGATGGTCTTGGAGCTGGCCAGGCCGACGCAGCGTCCCGCCTCGATATAGGCGACGTCGCTGAGGTGCTGGGGCTGAGCCGAAGCCGCCGTGGCGCCGAGGGCCGAAGCCAGGGCCGCGAATGCAATCAGGGTGCGCATGAGTAGTTCCTCCACCGAAAGAATGTGTCCGAACGATGGAGCGGCCCCAAGTCAAAGGCAAATTAACTCGTAGTCATTGTTCTTGATTACGCGAATTTAATACAACAACCATGAATCCGATTACATTAACGTCATGTAATGGACGCTCAGCAAAGTTTGCGGGACGGTGAGCTTGCCGCGATCCCGCCGCCGCGCTAGAGCCGCGCCCTTTCCAGCAGTCGGCGGTCCCCGTGGAGCCAGTCCTCATTTCGGCCGTGGTCGTCGCGCTCGCGGAGATCGGCGACAAGACTCAGCTCCTGGCCATCATCCTGGCCACGCGCTTCCGCCGGCCCCTGCCGATCATCGCCGGAATCCTGGTCGCCACCATCGCCAACCACCTGGCCGCCGCCACGGCCGGCTACTTCATCTCGGGCCTCCTGAAAGGGCCCTGGTTCCGCACCTTCGTCGGCGTCTCGTTCCTGGCCATGGCGGCCTGGACCCTCGTCCCGGACAAACAGGATGACGCCCCCAAGTCCGACAGCCGTTGGGGCGCCTTCCTGACCACCGCCGTCGCCTTCTTCCTGGTGGAGATCGGCGACAAGACCCAGATCGCCACCGTCGCCCTGGCGGCGCGCTTCCACTCGATCCTCCAGGTCGCAATGGGCACCACCATCGGCATGATGGTCGCCGACATCCCGGCGGTGTTCCTGGGCGAGGCGGCCACCAAGGTCGTGCCCGTGCGCTACGTCCGCTGGGGCGCCGCGGCGATCTTCGCCCTTCTGGGCCTCTGGGTGCTGGCGGAGACGTTCGGCTGGGTCGGCTGATGGCCGAGACCTTCAATTCCAGGACCCTCCCCACCCCCAAGGCCGAGCGCTACGCCGAGGTCGCTCAGGAGATCGCCGCCGTCCTCGACGGCGAGATCAACCCTATCGCGCGGATGGCGACGGTGTCGGCCATGCTGGCCCAGAGCTTCGAGCACTTCTTCTGGACCGGCTTCTACCTGGTCGATCCCGAGAAGCGGGACGAGCTGGTGGTCGGGCCCTACCAGGGCACGCTCGGTTGCCTGCGCATCGCCATCGGCCAGGGCGTCTGCGGGACGGCGGCGAGAGAGCGCAGGACCATCGTCGTGCCGGACGTCGAGGTATTCCCGGGCCACATCGCGTGCGACTCCCGTTCCCGGAGCGAAATCGTGGTTCCGGTGATCGGCCGAGGCGGGCGCCTGCTCGGCGTGCTGGACGTGGACGCCACCGAGCTCGCGGCCTTCGACCAGGCCGACGCCGAGTGGCTGGAACGGATCCTGGTCCAGGCGTTCGGCGACAACGCTTCCCTAACCTGAAACTGGCAGATTCCGCCCGCATCACCGGCGGAGCTGAAATGATCCAGGCCGAGGTCCTTCACCCCCGGGCCCTGACCCAATGCGACGTGGACGCCTGGCGCGCCTTCTGCGCGGCCGATCCCGCCTTCGCCAATCCCCTGCTCGGCCCCGACTTCGCGCGCCTGGTGGGCGGAGCGCGGCCGGACGCCCGTGTCGCTGTGCTGCGCCGCGGCGGCGAGGCCGTCGGCTTCCTGCCCTTCCATGGCGGCAGGGCCAGTGTCGCCCAGCCGATCGGCTGCGCCTTCTCAGATTACCACGCGCTGGTGCGAGCTCCGGGCGAGCCTCTGGACGGCGGCGAAGCGCTGGCGGCCGCCGGCGTGTCCGGCCTCCGGCTGAACGGCCTGATCGATCCTTACGGCGCCTTCCCCCAGACGAGCCAGGCCGAGACTGAAGGTTTCGTCATCGCCCCGGAACGCGGCGCCGAGGCCTATTTCGCCGCCCTGCAGGCGGAGAACCCCAAGCGCTTCAAGAACTGGCGGCGGCTGCAGAACAAGCTCGAACGCGAGTGGGGCGAGGTGGTCCTGGGCTCGGAAGCCGGATCGGCCGAGACGCTGGACCAGCTGATCCAATGGAAGCGCGAGCAGTTGCGGCGCACGGGCGCCCATGACGTCTTCCGCCCCGCATGGGCGCGCCGCCTGTTCCACGACATCCTGCGGACCCAGGGCCAGGCGCGCGGCGTCCTCATCACCCTGCGGGCTGGCGGCCG
The DNA here is from genome assembly GCA_964614675.1 of uncultured Caulobacteraceae bacterium. Lineage (GTDB taxonomy): Bacteria > Pseudomonadota > Alphaproteobacteria > Caulobacterales > Caulobacteraceae > JANWHQ01. The sequence goes on from CAZTMF010000055.1 coordinate 4,135, forward strand.
GCTCGCGGCCGGGCATTTCGCCCTGGCTGTGGGCCCTCATGCTCATGCCTGGCTGTCGGTGATCGACCCGGACTGCGCCGGCTGCGGACCGGGCCAGGTGCTGACCCTTCGGCTGGCCGAGATCATGCCGGAGCTGGGCCTCCAGACCTACGATCTCAGTCCGGGGTACGCCCATTACAAGGCCCCGTTCGCGACCCGGACAGTCGGCGTGCGGGAAGGCGTTGCGGTCGCGGCCGGCCGCGCCGGCGCAGCGGCGCGCTCGGTGAACGCCGCCTGGGCGCTCGCGGGCCGGAGCCAGGCGGTTGGGCGGCTCAGGCGCCGGCTCGACCAGATCAACGCCGTCGAGGTCTCCGCCGCAGGCCGGGTGCGCGGCGTCGTGGAGGCGATCGCCGGCTACGGCCGCCGGTCGGCCAATCGCGAACCTCGCGCCGAGGCCGCTCGGGATCAGGTCTGATGGCCCTTTCGCCCGACGTCTCGGTCATCATTCCGACGCGAGGCCGGCCGGCCTCGCTGGCCCGCGCCATGCGCTCGGTGTTCGCCCAGACGGGGGTCGGGCCGCGCTCGATCGAGCTGGTGATCGTCGACAACGACGCCGCGGCCGGCGCCAGGCCGACGGTGGAGCAGCTGAAGTCCGAAGCGCCATTCGAGCTCGTCTATGTCTGCGAGCCTTCGCCCGGCGTCGCCAGCGCGCGCAACCGCGCCCTCGCCGCCTCGCGCGGGCCGCTGATCGCCTTCCTGGACGACGACGAAGAGGCCTCCCCAGGCTGGCTGACCGCCCTGCTGTCGGTCCGCGAGCGCTTCAAGGCCGATGTGGTGTTCGGCGCGGTCAGGGGCTTTGCGCCTGATCAGGTCCGCCATCACCGCCCCTATCTCGAGCGCTTCTTCTCACGTGAAGGTCCGGCCGAGGCCCAGCTGATCGAACACCCTTACGGCTGCGGCGACAGCCTGATCGTGCGCGCCGCCCTGCCGCCACGCGAGGCGCCTTTCTCGCTGGCCCAGAACCTGATCGGCGGCGAAGACGACATGCTGTTCCAGGAGATGAAGGCCTCGGGCGCGCGCTTCGCCTGGGCGCCGGAGGCCTGGGTGTTCGAGCACCCCGATCCCAAGCGGCTGACCCTGGGCTATGCCCTGCGCCGCGCCTTCGCCTATGGCCAGGGGCCGACCTACGCCTGCATGCACAGCTCCCCGCCCGACCGACTGGGCGCCGCGCGCTGGATGGCCGTGGGCGTCGCCCAGACCATGCTGTTCGGCCTGATCGCAGCCGGCAAGTGGATGGCCCGGACGCCCGACCGCGCCGACGCCCTGGACCGCGCCGCCCGCGGCCTCGGCAAGCTGCTCTGGTTCCCGCCCTTCAAGCTGAAATTCTACGGAGGATGACCTCCGGCCGTTGAGCGAGGTCAAGGAACATGCCCCGCGTCAGGGCAGTTTGTTCCAGGATCGCACACGCAGGTCAGCATGGCGGACTTCGCCCAGCGCCGGGAACGGATGGTCGAGCGGCAGGTCGCGCGCCGCGGCGTCGCCGACGAGCGGGTGCTGGATGCGATGCGGCGCGTGCCGCGCGAGCGCTTCGTGTCGGCGCTGATGCGCGAGTTCGCCTACCAGGACTCCGCCCTCCCGATCGAGGAAAGCCAGACCATCTCCCAGCCCTTCATCGTGGCGGCGATGATCGAGGCGGCCGAGCTGAAGCCGTCGGATCGCGTGCTCGAGGTCGGGGCGGGGTCGGGCTACGCCGCGGCGGTGATGGCCGAGATCGCCCACCGCGTTTTCGCCATAGAGCGCCAGCCGCGCCTGGCGGCGGTGGCGGCCAGACGCCTTGAGAAGCTGGGTTACGACAACCTCGAGATCCGCGCGGGCGACGGCACCCTCGGCTGGCCGGACCAGGCGCCGTTCGACGCCATCATCGTCTCGGCGGGCGGACCGCAGGTTCCCGCCGCCCTGCTGCAGCAGCTGGCGCCGGGCGGGCGGCTCATTATTCCGGTCGGCGAAAGCTCCCGCGACCAACGGCTGCTCAAGCTGACGCGCACAATCGAGGGGTTCCGCGAAGAGGACCTCGGCGCCGTCGCCTTCGTGCCCCTGATCGGCGAGGAAGGCTGGACCCCCGACGAGACGCGGCCTCAGGTCCCTGTGCGGGAGCCGCGGAGCTGGACCAGGCCGGCGCCGGAATCCCTGCCCAGCCTGATCGCCCGCGCCGCCGAGCCCCTGGCCGCGATCGACGATCCAGCCTTCGCCGAGCCTTTCGACCGCTTCGCCGACGCCAGGCTGGTGCTGATCGGCGACGCCAGCCACGGGACTTCCGAGTTCTATCGCGCCCGTGCGGCGATCACCCGGCGGCTGATCGCGAAGCACGGCTTCAACACCGTCGCCGTCGAGGCCGACTGGCCTGACGCGGCCGCCCTCGACCGCTTCGTGCGTCAGCTCCCGACACCGCGCGGCCAGCCCGATCAGCCGCCGTTCTCGCGCTTCCCCACCTGGATGTGGCGCAACCGCGAGGTCGCGGAGTTTGTGGGCTGGCTGCGCGGCCACAACGCAGGCCTGCCGCCCGAACGCCGGGCGAGCTTCCGGGGCCTGGACCTCTACAGCCTGCACGCCTCGATCGAGGCGGTGCTCGGCTATCTGGACAGCGTGGATCCCGAGGCCGCGGCGGTCGCGCGCGAGCGATACGGCTGCCTGACGCCCTGGAGCCAGGAGCCGCACGCCTATGGGCGCATGGCGCTCTCGGGAGGCTACGTCCATTGCGAGGTGGCGGTCGCTTCAATCCTGATCGACTTGCTCGCCAAGCGGCTGGACTACGCCTTCGCCGACGGCGACCGCTTCCTCGACGCCGTCCAGAACGCGCGGCTGGTCCGCGACGCCGAGGCCTATTACCGGGTGATGTATTACGGCTCGGCGGAGTCCTGGAACCTGCGCGACCGGCACATGTTCGAGACGCTCGAGCATCTGCTTGAGGCCGATCCGGACGCCAAGGCAGTGGTCTGGGCCCACAACTCTCACATCGGCGACGCCCGCCACACCGAGATGGGCAAACATCGCGACGAACTGAACCTCGGCCAGCTCTGCCGAGAGCGCTTCGGCCCCGAAGCGGTGCTGATCGGCATGGGGACCCACACGGGAACCGTCGCCGCGGCCGACCAGTGGGACGGGCCGATGGAGATCAAGGCCGTGAGCCCCTCGCTGGAGGGCTCGATCGAGCGGCTCTCGCACGACGGCGCGCCCGGCCCGTGGCTGCTCGACCTGCGAGAGGGCCGCCACATGGAGTTGCGCCAACGCCTGCTCGAACCCCGGCTCGAGCGGTTCATCGGGGTGATCTACCGGCCCGAGACCGAGCGTCTCAGCCACTATGCCGAGGCTTCCCTGCCCCGGCAGTTCGACGCCTGGGTCTGGTTCGACGAGACCTCGGCGGTCACGCCATTGCCCGGCCCGGAACAGGCGGGCGAGGAAGAGACCTGGCCGTTCGGCCTGTGAGCCGCGTCAGCCCTGGCTGTGCAGGCCGCCCGGTTCGGAGACGCCCACCAGGGCGTTGGCCGCGCGGCGGGTCCCGTCGTCGTCGGTCAGGGCGATGTCGCCGATCGAAATGATGCCGACCAGACGTTTTTCACGGTTGAGCACCGGCATGCGGCGGACCTGCAGCTCGCGCATCTGGCGGGCGACATCGTCGAGGCGCTCGTCGGCATAGCAGTAGAGCACTTCGCGGCTCATCACGTCGCGGACTGCGGTGTCGGGGCCCCTGCCCTCGGCCACGGCCCGGACCGCGATGTCGCGGTCGGTGATCATGCCGACGAGGCGGTCGTTGTCGCCCACCGGAAGGATGCCGGCGTCGATCTCCTTCATCATGCGGGCGGCGTCGCGGATGGACTCGCTGGGCGAGGCCAGGCGCACGTCGGTGCTCATGCAGCTGTTCACGTTCATTGGCGGAGCTCCCAGGCAAAGGCCGACGCCCCCGGAGTCCAACGACGGCCCGGGAGCGCCGGTTTCAGCTCCACCGAAGAAATCGCGCGGCTGGCGTGACCCTGCCGTTACGCCGCCTTGCGGAACATCGGCGGCGGCAAGGTGGCCACGAAGCTCGGCCGGGCGCGCATGCGCTCCAGCCAGGCGCCGAGCCTGGTTCCCTTCAGCAGGGTCTCGCCCTCGGGCGTGGCCCCCAGGAAGTCCATCTGCGGCCCGAGCATGACCTCGGCCAGGGAGAAGCTGCTTCCCGCCAGGAACTCATTCTGCCCGAGGATCCCGTCGAGCGCCCGAACACTGCGCTCGGCGTCCGGAACGGCGGCCGCCACGACCGCCTCGTCGGTGGTCAGACCCATCAGGGCCGGGCCGACGATCCGCTGGAAGCCGATCACCGCCACCGCCTTGGGGAACAGGTACCAGTCGTTGATCCCGATCACCTGGTTCATCCGCGCCGCCGACTTCGCGTCGGTCGGCTGCAGCGGCGTCCCGGGGAACACCTGGTCGATGTAACGGACGATGGCCTGGGTCTCGTAGAGGGAAAAGCCGTCGTGCTCGACGGCCGGCATGCGGCCCCAGGGATGGCGCGCCAGATGCGCGTCGCCCTTGGTTTCGCCGGGCTGCAGGGCGTGGATGCGCCAGGGCGCGCCCTTCTCCTCCATCGCGATCTGGACCGCCCGCACGAACGGGCTGCCGGGAATGCCGTAGATCACCAACTCGCTCATGTCGTCTCTCCTTCTGAGGCGTGGAAAACCAACTCAGGACGTGTGGCCGGCGTAGTCCTCGAGCACCTTGGTCCAGCCGTTCGGGGCGCCGACCTGGCTGCGGACCTGCTCGGCCTTGTCGCCGAAGCGCTCGAGGTTGCGGTGCTCGAGATCGACATGCGTCTCGCGCTCGCCGATGGCGGTGAACTGAAGCTCGACCTCGGTGGTCAGGCTGGCGTCGTATTTGAACTCGGCGGTGATCTGCCAGGCCAGCACCAGCCGGCCGTAGGGATCCCAGACCAGCACCTTGCCCCACTCGGTCTCGACGCCGTCCTCGCCGGTCTCGTACCAGCGGCCGCCTTCACGCGGCTCGATGGTGATCGACTTCAGCTCGGTCGCGCCGATGTGGTGGCTGCGCGGCCACCAGGCCGCGATCGAGCCGGTGAACACCTCGAAGGCCCGCTTCTGCGACACCTTCACATCGACGCTCCGGCGCACGGGCGCCGGCTGGATGGTCCTGTTCATTCGCCTTCTTCCCCTTGCCGCTCGGCCTCGGCCTTGAAGGCCTCTAGCGCCAGAGCCCAGAACTGGTCGAGCCAGGCGCGCAACGCCCCCAGCCCGTCCGGATCGATGTGGTAGACGCGCCGCGTCCCTTGGGCCTCGTCGGTCACCAGACCGGCCTCCTTCAGCACCTTCAGATGCTGCGAAACCGCCGGCCGTGAGACCGGAAGGCCCTGGGCCAGCTCGCCCACCGACTTGCCGCCCGAGGCGAGGCGCTCGAACACCTCTCGACGGGTCGGATCGGCCAGGGCGGCGAAGGCGGCGTTTGCGTAAGCCATCACTTACCGTAAGCCACTGCTTACGGCGAGTCAACGGGCGCCGCGTTACTCGGCGCAACCGCGGCTGCGGACGGCTATCTGCTCGGCGAGAGGGGGCAAGCCGGCTTTCGCTCGCCAACCGTCAGTCGCGGTTCTGTCTTCCAGGGAATCCGGCGTCCAGACGCCCGGGGCTGTACAGCGGCCGCCGACGCCAAATCGGGTCGGACGTCCCTTGGCGTGGGCTGTCTGGTCGTAAAGGTCGGCGAAATTCTCGCCCCTCGTTTCGCCGGCTTTCCAAAGCGGCTCCAGCATGGCGAGCACGTCCTCCTGGAAGGCCAAGTCGTGGCGGGCGTGCTGGACGATCGACCATGCGGCTCGATCCGCGTCGGCGCCGAAGGTCGAGATCTTGTACCAGCCGTGAGCTCGCAGATCAGCTTTCAGCCAGGCGGCGCTGGCGACATCTATGGAGCACCACTCGCTCTCGATGTTCGCCGCCACATAGGCGAGCGCAGCGTCATCCAGGCCCTTCTCCCAAGTTGTGTGCACGCCCGGCCCGAAGAACGGCCTCAAGGTAACGCTGTCGATGCGCGAAAACTGGTCTTCGGCCATCCGGCGATAGAGCGCAGCCAGCCGAGGATTGGATTCGGCTTTGGCGCGGGCCGCCATACGGCTCACCAACCCATAGGGAGGCGGCGCCGAAGCGCCGCCGAGATAGAGCGCCCGTAGCTCCCGCCGCTGAGCCAGGGCGGCCTCGCCTGCCGCTCGTGACCGGGTCCAGGCCTGCGGGTCGGGGGTTCGCCGAACGAGCTCCAGTTGAGCAGCGGCCGCAGTCTCGGCTGGGCTTGCGCAACGGCCGGTCGTCTCGCCCCGCTCGCGGAGCCGGTTGATAGAGGCGTCGACTTCGGCGGCGAACGCGGCCTCGCCCACGACCCTCTTGAGATCGAACGCCCGTTCGACCGGGACCGGACCACGATCCAGTTTGATCGATTGCGACGTGAGCGCTGTCGCCATCAGGGCGATGAGGATCATGGTTGCGCCAGCGCTCCCGATGCCGACCTACAAGTACACAACCTAGACCTCTGCCTGGGCGTAGCCGAGGCGAGCGTTCAGCCGGTCGAGCACCTCGATGGCCGCCTCGGCGATCGGCGTGCCCGGCCCGAAGACACTGGCGACGCCCACGTCCTTCAGGGCCTGGACGTCCTCCGGCGGGATCACCCCGCCCAGCACCACCATCAGGTCGCCCTTCCCCCGCGCCTTCAGCTCGGCGACCAGCTCGGGCGTCAGGGTCAGGTGGCCGGCGGCCAGGGTCGAGACCCCGAGCACGTGGACGGCCTTGTCCACCGCCTCGTCGGCCGCCTCGGCAGGGGTCTGGAACAGGGGTCCGATCACCACCTCGAAGCCGAAGTCGGCGAAGGCGCTGGCCACTGCCTTCTGGCCCCGGTCGTGGCCGTCCTGGCCGAGCTTGGCGACCATGATCCTGGGCGCCCGGCCGTCGGCCTCGCGGAATGCGCGGACCATGCCCCTGGCGCGGGCGACCTTGGAGTCGGCGCCAGCCTGGCCGAGGTAGACGCCGTGCACGCCCTCGGGCCTGGCCTGATGGCGGCCGAAGGCGGTCTCCAGCGCCGAGCTGATCTCGCCGACGGTGGCCTTGGCGCGCGCCGCCTCGATCGACAGGGCAAGCAGATTGGCGCCGCCGCGGGCGCCTTCCGCCAGGGCCTGGAGCTTCCGCTCGACCTCAGCGGAATCGCGTTCGGCCTTGAGGCGCTTCAGCTCTTCGATCTGCCGCTCGCGCACCGCGGTGTTGTCGACCTTGAGGGTGGCGAGGTCGTCCAGTCCCTCGGGCCGGTAGCGGTTGACCCCGATCACCGCCTGCTCGCCGGTGTCGATACGCGCCTGAGTGCGGGCGGCGGCCTCCTCGATCCGGCGCTTGGGCAGGCCGTCCTCGATGGCCTTGGCCATGCCGCCCATGGCCTCGACCTCGGCGATGTGGGCGCGCGCCTGGTCCGCAAGCTGCCGGGTCAGGCCTTCGATCGCGGCCGAGCCGCCCCAGGGATCGACCGTGCGGGTGATCCCGCTCTCGAGCTGCAGCAGGAGCTGGGTGTTGCGGGCGATGCGGGCCGAGAAATCGGTCGGCAGGGCGATGGCTTCGTCGAGCGCATTGGTGTGCAGCGACTGGGTTCCGCCGAACACCGCCGCCATGGCCTCGATCGCCGTACGGGCGACGTTGTTGAAGACGTCCTGGGCCGCCAGGCTCCAGCCCGAGGTCTGGCAATGGCACCTCAGCATGGACGAGCGGGCGTCCCTGGGCGCGAACTCGCCCATCAGCTCCGCCCAGACGAGCCGCCCGGCTCTGAGCTTGGCGATCTCGGTCATGGCGTCCATGCCGACGCCCCAGAAGAAGCTGAGCCTCGGCGCGAAGGCGTCCACATCGAGGCCCGCGCGCACGCCGGTGCGCACATATTCGACGCCGTCGGCCAGGGTATAGGCGAGTTCCAGGTCGGCCGTCGCTCCGGCTTCCTGCATATGGTAGCCGGATACCGAGATCGAGTTGAACCGCGGCATGTTCGCCGCGCAGTAGGCGAAGATGTCCGCCACGATCCTGAGCGAGGGCTCGGGCGGATAGATGTAGGTGTTGCG
>CAZTMF010000056.1:0-12206 GCA_964614675.1 uncultured Caulobacteraceae bacterium
GTGTTCTCCACGAAGGAGCCCGAGATCTGGGTCTTGTCGGCATAGGCGATGGCGTGGACCACGAAATCGATCTTGCCGAAGGCCTTCTCGACCTCGGCGAAGGCTTGATCCATGGCCGCGTCGCTGGTGACGTCGGCCTCGACCAGAGTCTTGACCCCGATGCTCTCGGCCAGGGGCCGGACCCGGCGCTCCAGCGCCTCGCCCTGATAGGTGAAGGCCATCTCCGCGCCCTGGGCCGCCAGCTGGCAGGCGATGCCCCAGGCGATGGAATCCTTGTTGGCGACGCCCATCACCAAGCCCTTTCGGCCCCGCATCAGGTCGCCCTTGGGCATATCGTAGCCTTCGTCCGCCATGCCTCTTCTCCCGGAGGTCGCTGAAGGCCCCCTTCTGACCGCCCATCGCGCCGGCGGCAAGCTTGGACGGGAGGGCGGCCTATTCGGCGGCGGCTAGGAGATCGGCGACGGTGGTCGAGCCGAGCTGGCGGGCGGCGGCCTCGTCGGCGGCGTCGATGGCCGCCTGCACCGCCTTGGGAAGGCGCTCGCCGATGGGACAGGCCTGGGACCCGATCCGCGGCACGCCGATACGGGCGCACTCGTTGACGGCGTGCAACACGGCGTCCAGCCGATCCGGTTCGCCGGCCGGGCCAGCCAGGCGCCGCCGCTGGCGCCACGGCGGGTACAGATGAGACCGGCCCGGGCCAGCATGGCGGTCACCCGCCGGACGACGACCGGATTGGTGGCGACGGATTGGGCCAGCTCGCTGGAGGACACGGCCGAGGCGGCCGTCAGGGCGTCCTTGTGCGCCAGATAGGCGAGGACGTGCGCGGCGACCGGAAAGCGCTGACTGTCCGACATGCCCGGTCACCTAAGCATTTTGGACCGCGAAATGCAGGCCCCGGGGGGAAAATGCCTCGTCCGTGGACAGAGTGGCCCGGCTAGGACGGCTCGGCCGTCGCCAGCTCGGTGGTCACCCGGTCCAGCACAAGCCGGCCCCTGGCGGTGGCGAGGAGCCTGCCGCCTTCCAGGCGGACAAGCTCGGCGTCCGCCAGCATCGCCAGCTTCGGATGGGCGCCGCCCAGGCCCAACGGGGCCAGTTCGGCGAGGTCGACGCCTTCCAGGGTGCGCAGGCCCATCAGCAACCTCTCCTCGGCGGCCTGGCGCGGGCTCAGGGCTTCGCGCTCGGCCCATCCGATGTCGCTCTCGCGCACGGCCTGGATGTAGTCTGTCGGCCTGGCCGCCGCGCGGACCGCGGTGCGGACTCCGTCCAGGGTCAGGCGGCCATGGGCGCCGGGGCCGACGCCGACATAGTCGCGGCCCCGCCAGTAGGCGAGATTATGAGTGGAGCGGGCCGCCTCTCCCCGCGCATGGTTCGAGACTTCGTAGGCCTCGTAGCCACGGGCGGTCAGGACCTCCTGAGTTGTCTCGTACATGGCGGCCGCGGCATCGGCGTCCGGCGGGGCCCACTGCCCGCGGCGCACGGCGCGGCCGAAGGCCGTCCCCTCCTCGATGGTCAGCTGGTAGGGTGAGATGTGCTCGGCGCCCAGCGAGGTCGCCGCCTCCAGCTCGGCGGCCCAGGCCCATCGCGTCTGGCCGGGACGGGCATAGATCAGGTCCAGCGACAGGCGTGGGAAGGCGTCCCTTGCGACGGCGGCGGCGCGAATCCCCTCCTTGGCGGTGTGGTTGCGGCCCAGGAACGCCAGCGCCTGATCGTCGATCGCCTGCAGGCCCAGGGACAGCCGATTGACGCCGGCGTGGGCGAAGGCGGCGAAGCGGGAGGCCTCGGCGTCGGTGGGATTGGCCTCAAGCGTCACCTCGAGGGCGCCGTCGCTCGGCCAGAGGTTCTGGGCCATGCCCACGATCGCCTCGGCCCAGGCGGGCGGCATCAGCGACGGCGTGCCGCCGCCGAGATAGATCGAGACCAGCCGCCGCGGCCCGGTCAGTGTCCGATGCCCCTGCAGGTCGGCCAGGATCGCTCCGGCCAGCACTGCCTGCTGGTCGGTGTGGCCGCGGTCGCGCACCACGTTGAAGTCGCAATAGGGGCAGATGCGGGCGCAGAAAGGCCAATGGACATAGACCGCCAGGGGCTCGACGTCGGTCGTGCGGGGGCGAGGCAGCGGCCGGACCGGGGTCCGAGGGGGAGAACTCAAAACAGCGCCGCCTTCAGCTTCTCGAACGCCCGCGCGCGGTGGCTGATCCTGTCCTTGATGTCCGCAGTCAGCTCTCCGAACGTCTTGCCGAACCCCTCCGGCACGAAGATCGGGTCGTAACCGAAGCCGAAGGCCCCGCGCTTGGGGAACGTCAGCATCCCGTCGATCCGGCCCTCGACCACCACCACCGGACCGTCCGGCCAGGCGACCGCCAGGGCGCTTGTGAACCAGGCCGAAAGGTCGTCGGACCCCGCCTCGTTCAGGCGCTCCTCGACCTTGCGCATGGCCAGGTCGAAGTCCTTTTCCGGCCCCGCCCAGCGGGCCGAATGGACCCCCGGCTGGCCATCCAGGGCGCTCACCGAGATCCCGGAGTCGTCGGCCAGGGCGACGAGGCCGCTGGCCTTGGCCGCGGCGCGGGCCTTGACCATCGCATTGCCGACGAAAGTGGTTTCCGGCTCGTCGGGTTCGGGCAGGCCGAGCTGGCCGGCCGAAACCACATCGAAGCGCCCCTCGAGCAGGGCATGCAGCTCGCGCGCCTTGCCGGGATTGTGGGTCGCCGCCACCAGGCGGCTACCGGGTTCGAGTCGGAGGGACATGGGCCCTGATAGGCTCAGCGCCGTTCCACGACCAGCGGCAATCCGTTAGCCGAACGCAGCGTCAGCCGCGCCACCGGTACAGGCGTGTGGCCGGGCGCTGGCAGGAAGCGGTACCGGCGGAGCAGCTCGGCCAGGAGCAGGGTGGCTTCCTGCAGCGCGAAGGCCGCGCCGGCGCAGACCCGGGGGCCCATGCTGAAGGGCAGGTAGGCGCATCGCAGGCCCTCCTGACCCTTCTCGGTCTCGAACCGATCGGGATTGAAGGCGTCGGGATTGTCCCAATAGTCCTCGTGGCGATGCATCAGCCAGGGCGAGACGAAGACCACGGAGCCCGCGTCGAGTCGGGTGTTCATCGCCGCCTCGCGGTGGCTCGCGTCCCGCGCGACGAAGGCCACGGGTGGGTAGAGCCGCATGGCCTCGCGGAACACGTCGCGGATGAAGCCGAGCCGCTTCATGTGCTCGAAGGCTGGGGGGCGGTCGCCCAGGACCTGGGCGGCCTCGGCATGGGCGCGTTCCTGCAAGTGCGGGCAATTGGCCAGGAGGTAGAGCGACCATGCCATGGCTGTCGCGGAGGTCTCGTGGCCCGCCAGGAACAGCATGGCGATCTGGTCGAGAAGCTCGGCCTCGGAGAAGCCGCCCTCGGGGTCTTCCGCCGCGGTCGCGATCAGGCTGGCCATGATGTCGTCCTGGGGCGTCGGCTCGCCTCTGGTGATGGCCGCCATCCGCCGCCGGATGGGCGCCTCAAGGATCTTGCGGATGACCTTGGCCGCCCACTTCGCGCGCCAGTGATCAGGCAAGAGAGTGGTCGGGAAGTCCGCCAGCTTCAGCATGCCGTGGGCGTAGGCGATCTCTTGGAAGACCTTGAAGGCCCTGAAGAAGCGTCGCGCGCTTGCGGCGTCCATGGGCTCGGAGAAGATCGTCCGGAAGATGACGTCCGCCGCATAGTGGGTCATCTCGATGTCGACGGCGAGCCGACTGGCCCCGCCCTCGGCGTCCACGTGGGCCCCGATCCGCCCCACGCAGGCGTCGACCGCATCGCGCATCATCGGGAAGACCGCCCGGATCCGCGCACCCTCGAAGGCCGGGTCCATCAGCCGGCGATGCCGCTCCCACGCCTCGCCGTTGGAGACGAAGATGCTGTAGCCGGTGAGGGCGCGAAGCATGCCGTCCATCAAGCGGCTCTTTGGGAAGTCGCGGGCCCGGGTGACCAGAACCTCGCGGATCAGCTCCGGCGCGCGGATGGTGAAGAGGTTCCGCAGCCTGAAGGCCGGCCAAGTCGGTATCGGATGTCGGGTCACGCCCCGGGTCTGGTAGCTGGTGGACAGGAAGAGCCCGATTCCCGAGTGCAGGCCGAACTGCAGGAGCTGCAGGAAGTTGGCCTTCCGCGGCATGAGCGGCGGCCGCGGCGGGACAAAATCAGTCATGCGACCGTCCTATGGCCGCCGGGGCTCCGGACATTCCCGGGCCCGCGTTCGGGATAGCGCGGGTTATCGCGCCCCCCGGGCGGCAGTGTCTACAGCCAAGCTCGGGGCGAAGGGACGCAAGGGTCGGCGCCCAGAGGTTCAGCGCGGCTCGACCATGAGGAGAACGCCGTTGGCCGAGCGCAGGGTCAAGCGCGCCACCGGTTCAGGCGTGTGGCCGGGTTTGGGCGACACGCGAAACCGCCGTGCGAAGGCGCTGAGCAGCAGGGTGGCTTCCTGCAGCGCGAAGGACGCCCCGGCGCAGACCCGCGGCCCCATGCTGAAGGGCAGATAGGCGCAGCGCAGCGCCTCGCGTCCATTCTCGGTCTCGAACCGATCCGGGTCGAAGACGTCGGGATCGTTCCAGTGCTGGCGGTGCCTGTGCATCAGCCAGATCGGCACGAACACCACTTGGCCGGCGGCGACCGCCTTGTTGCCCAACTGCTCGGGCCGGGTGGCGTCACGGGCCACCATGGCCACCGGCGGATAGAGCCTCAGGGCCTCGCGGAACACGTCCCGCGAGAACGACAGCCGCTTCATATCCGAGAACCTGGGCGCCCTGTCGCCCAGAACCTCGACCGCCTCCGCATGCAGGCGCTCCTGCAGATGGGGGCAGTTGGCCAGCAGGTAGAGCGCCCAGGCCAGGCCGGCGGCGGAGGTCTCGTGGCCGGCGAGGAAGAGCATGCAGATCTGATCGAGCAGCTCGCGATCGGTGAACCCCTTGCCCTCGTCGTCCCGGGCGGCGAGCAGGCTGGCCAGGATATCGTTGGTCGGGACCGACCGCCCGGCCCGCAAGGCGTCCAGGCGGCGCTTCAGCGGCGCTTCGAGGATGGCGCGGATCGCCCTGGCCGCCCGCCAGGCCCGGAACGTGCTGGGCAGAAGCTGGGTGGGGATCTTCGCCAGGGTCATCATGCCGTGGGCGTAGGCGATCTCCTGGAAGACCTCGAAGGCCGCGAAGAAGCGCCGGGCGCCTTCCGCCTCCATGGGCTCGGAAAAGATGGTCCGGAAGATCACGTCGGCGGCGTAGTGGGTCACCTCCACGTCCATGACCACGGGCCGGCCCGGGTGGGCGTCGGTCTCGGCCTGCAGCCGATCCAGAAAGGCCTCCACCGCTTCCAGCATCATCGGGAACACGTCGCGGATACGCGCCTGTTCGAAGGCCGGATCCATCAGCCGGCGCTGGCGGCGCCAGACCTCTCCGTTGGACACGAAGATGCTGTAGCCGGTCAGGGCCCGCAGCATGCGGTCCATCACCGTGCTCTTGGGGAACTCGGCCGCCCGGCGCACCAGCACCTCGCGCACCATCTCCGGGCTTCGTACGATGAAGAACGGCCGGATCTTTAGGAACGGAAAGGTCGGGATGTTGATACGCCCAACCGTCAGGGTTTCGTAGCTGCCCTCCTTGAACATGTGCATGGCCGAACGCAGGCCGATGCGCATGTAGTCCCAGATCGAAGCCTTGCCCGGCAGGAGCGGCGGCCGCGGCGGGATGAAGGCGTCGCTCATCCGACTTCGCTCCCCTGGAGCCTCGAAGGACGAGTCAACGCTCCGTAGCCTTTGCGAGGGAGCATCATGACTCGGCGGTCTGGACCATGCGGGTGATCGGCTCGGGCCCGGCCGTAAGGGAGAAGAAATCGTATTCGCCCGACCGCTCGCCGGCCATGATGTACTGGAAATGGAAGTCGAGCGGCGTGCGTTTCAACCGCTGCAGTGTCTCGGGCGAGACGATGTCGCCATAGCGCGGCGAGCGACGATGGGGGCGGCCGGGCGGCTCGCCGAGCTCCAGGCCCAGCAGAGGATGCAGGGCCGCGGCGCAGCCGGGATCGCTGGGCGCGGTCACGTCCAGCCAGTCAATCCAGTCCGCCTCGACCAGGGCCCTCATCTCCTCGCGCCAGACCGGGTCGCCCCCCGCCCAGGCCTCGGTCATCGAGTAGAACGGCAGCAGCGAGCCCAGGGTCAGGAGCCGCACCCGCCTCAGCCGGCCGAGCCTGGGGTTCAGCATCACCGCCCGCCCGAGAGCGCGGCAGGCCTGCTGGCCGCCCATGCTGTGACCCACGACCAGGATCTCGTCGAACCCGCCTTCGTCCTCCGCTGCGGCGAGGCGCTTGGCGAATTCGAGGCTCCGCTCGGCGAACCGGGGCGCCTTGCCGCGGGCGGCCTGCGTCACCCCGATCATGCCGCGGCCGATCCAGCCAACCGGCAGCAAGGCGTCGAGGCGCCGCCACGCAGGCATCAGCAACAGGAAGAGCAGGAGCGGCGGCAGGGCGCCCACGAGCCAAGGCGCCTTGAACATGGCCGCGACCCCGCCGCCCGCCGCCATCAGGATCGCCACGACCAGACAAAACGTCAGCAGGAAGCCGCCGGCGCACACGGAGGCCGCCAGCGACGCCAGCCACGCCACTCGGGCTTCGGTCCGGGTACGCTCCAGCAGCCCCGATCGATGGTAGTCGAGCAGGGCGTCCAGGAAGCCCAGGAAGACGCGCGGCTCGTCCTTGGGCCAGACTTCCCGGACGGTCTCGAACCAGTTCAGGAAGCGATAGTCGATCTCGACCACCCGCCCGTCGGGATGGATCGCCGTGACGGTCCAGCCTGTGGTCACCTCGTCGATCGGCAGGAGTTCGCCGATCTCGTAGCGCACGCCACTGACCGCGCCCTGCAGCGCAGACTGCTCGGCATAGAGGCGGTGGTACTTCTTCGGGCTCGCCGGATCGAAGCCGGCCACATAATAGACCCGCCGTTGCAGGGGACGCGCCGGGGGCGGCGCGTCGCCGTGATCTGCCGTCATCGCAAGCCCTTCGCCGACGGCCCGACTTATCGCGGCGGCAGGGCGGGAGTGTCAAACCGCCTAATGATGCGTGGTCGCAGAGGCGGCCGCGATGTGCCGAGCGCGGACGGGCGCGCCGGCCGACCGGGCCTGGGCCAGGAGGGTGGCGCAATTGGCGTCGTGCGCGCCGCCGGGGGCAAGGAAGGGCAGGATCGCGGCCAAGGGCGAAAGCATGGCGCCCAGGCCCACAGCGGCGGCGCCCTGGGCGATGGCCGGCCCGGCCTCGATCTTCATGCTTGGCCGGATCAATTGTCCGCGGATGTCGAAGGGTGCGATCACCCGCACCCTCCGCGGTTTCTTGGTGTGGCCCTGGACCTTCATGTCGAGGGTTTCGGTGTTCAGATTGATGGTCCCCTGGCCGTCGGCCAGGACTACCCCGGTGTCGAGAACGAACTGGCGCACGCTCATCACTCCGCGCCTGACGCTGAAGTCCGCCACGGCGCAGCGCAGCGGCGTGGTCTTGGGGTCCTTGGACAGGAGCTGGAACAGGCCCGGCACGACATTGACGCCCATGAGTTCGGCCAGGGATCGGCGCATCTGGCCGCCCGGCAGGACGATGGTAATGTGGCCGTTGGAGGTCGAGGCCGCTTTGTGAACCGTGTCGCCGATGCCGGTCAGGGTGGCGCGGGCCTCCAGTTCGCCCACCAGCGGGGCGGCGCCCTGGAACTTGGGCAGCACATCCTCGATGCGCATGTCGTCGACGCTGAAATCCACATGGCTGACCGGGATCGCGCCGCGGGCGTCGATCCGGGCCCTGCCGGTGACGCTGCCGTGCGGCATGGCGAAGTTGACCGGGTCGAGGTTCAGGAGGCCGCGGTCCAGCGTCAGGTGCAAGGTCACGGCCCTAAGCGGCAGTCGCTTGGAGGCGATCACCGACTGGGCCTTGTAGCGCACATCCGCGTCCATCGACCGGACGCGGCGCATGTCCAATGGCGCGTCGGGCAGGATCTTGCCCGTGGACGCCTCAGCGCGGCCCGCCGCCTTCTCCTCGGCCGGCGCCTTGCCGGCCTGTGGACCGCCGAAAAGGGCGCCCATGTCGGCCATGTCCAGCGAGCGGGAGCGGAGATCGGCCTTCAGGAAGCGCCGATCCCCCTTCTTTTCCAGGGTCATGACGCCCGAGAGGTCGCTGCGCCCCACCCGGCCGGCGAAGTCGGTGACCTGATAGGCGGTCCGGTCGCGGACCAGATGGCCCGACAGGCTGTAGGCGGGGGTGTTGGGCAGGACCACGCCGGTCAGAAGATAAAGGTCGGCGAGGTCGCGACCCGTGACGGTGACCGCCGTCTGCAGGCGTCCGAGGTCGAAGGGCTTGGTTACCGAGCCGTGGGCCACGATGTGGGTCGCCCCCGCATGTACGTCCATGTCGAAAGGGTAGGGCCGGTCGCGCTGTACGTGGACCAGCGGTCCGCCCAGCACCCGGGCGACGAAGGGGGCGTCGTTCAGCGAACCCTGGCCGTCCAGATGGAAGGCCTGTGCATCATTCACCTTGCCGGCGTTTTCGGTGGTGGTGACCGTGCCGGTGAAGCGCAGCCGGCGCTGGACGTCGTTCAGACGCACCCTGCCGCCGTTCAGCACGAAATGTTGGATCAGCGGCAGCTTGGCCCCCTTGCCGCCGCCGTTCCCGAAGCTCCAGTTGTTGCGGCCCATGCTGTCTGCGTAGAGCGCGATGTCCGGGTGCTCGATGTCCACGAGCTGCAGCTCCAGATGGCCGCCCAGAAGCGGCAGCAGCCTCACCTGGAGGGTGGTCTGGCCGAGATTGGCCATGTCGGACTTTCCGCCGCCCAGCCACCTGGGATTGCCGATGCGGACGCCGTCCACCCTGGCCCAGGGGCTCCAAGAGAAGGGATGCACATGCAGATGCCCCTCGATCGCCACCTGGCGGCCGGTGCGGGCCGAGAGGTAACGGGCCAGGGGGCCGCGGAACCAATCCCAGGTGAAGAAGGCGAAGAATACCGCGACCGCCACGGCGAACAGGGTCCACAAAGCGGCGGTGCGGATCAGCCGGAAACGCCTACGGCGATCGGCGAGGGTATCGGCGACGCTGGCCCGGGCACGGTCCCGCCAGCGGCCCTGGCGGGAGCCGACGCCCAGCCCGGCTTGGCCATGGGGACTTCTCGAGGAGGGATCGGCCACAGGAGCCTCCAAGATTCGCACTTGGAGGTCGTAAGCCCCTTCAACTCAGAACGTTCCAGGGCTAGGCGCCGCCGGCGCGGCGCCGCTCAACTCGCAAGCTTAGCGAACTTTGTTTCGCCGAATTGATCATGGTCAGCGTTGACGCAGGCTGCCTCTGCTGTCTTTTTTGACCCCAGTACGACGGGTTCGGTCAGGTCAAACCGTAAGCCGGACTTTATTGAACTGGCTTCGGGCCGCGATCCGCTGGAGGAGAAAACGCTCGTGACCGCCGATTTCGCCGTTCCTGGGCTAGAACCGGCGCCGACCCGCCACGCCAGATTGCTGGCATGGGTCCGCGAGGTCGCGGCGCTCACCCAGCCCGATCGCGTCGTCTGGTGCGACGGCTCTCAGGCCGAATGGGATCGGCTCACCGACGAGCTGGTCGCCGCCGGCACCCTGAAGCGGCTGAACCCCGACAAGCGTCCGAACTCCTTCTACGCCGCCTCCGATCCCCGCGACGTGGCCCGGGTCGAGAGCCGCACCTTCATCTGCTCGGAGAACGAAGGCGACGCCGGTCCGACCAACAACTGGATCGCGCCGGCCGAGATGCGGCCCACCCTGGAGGGCCTTTTCGAGGGCTGCATGAAGGGCCGCACCATGTATGTGGTGCCCTTCTCCATGGGTCCGATCGGCTCGCCGATTTCGGCCCTGGGCGTCGAGATCACCGACAGCGCCTACGTAGTCCTGTCGATGCGCGTCATGACCCGCATGGGCCAGGCGGCGCTGGACGCCTTGGGCGAGGATGGCTTCTTCGTCCCAGCGCTGCACTCGGTGGGCGCGCCGCTGGAGCCGGGTCAGGCGGACGTCGCCTGGCCCTGCAACGAGATCAAGTACATCGTCCACTTCCCCGAAAGCCGCGAGATCTGGTCCTACGGCTCCGGCTACGGCGGCAACGCTCTGCTCGGCAAGAAGTGCTACGCCCTGCGCATCGCCTCGGTTATGGCCCGCGACGAGGGCTGGCTGGCCGAGCATATGCTGATCCTCAAGCTGACTTCGCCGGCGGGCAAGGCTCACTACGTCGCCGCCGCCTTCCCGAGCGCCTGCGGCAAGACCAATCTCGCCATGCTGCAGCCCACGGTGCCCGGCTGGAAGGCCGAGACCATCGGCGACGACATCTGCTGGATGCGCCCGGGCGAGGACGGCCGCCTCTACGCCATCAATCCGGAAGCGGGCTTCTTCGGCGTGGCGCCGGGTACGGGCGAGTCGACCAACAAGAGCGCGATCGACACTCTGCATTCCAACTGCGTCTTCACCAACGTCGCCCTGACCGACGACGGCGACGTCTGGTGGGAGGGCCTCACCGACCAGCCGCCGGCCCATCTCACCGACTGGCGCGGCCGTGACTGGACCCCCGACACCCCCGGCCCCGCGGCCCATCCGAACGCGCGCTTCACCGCCCCGGCCAGCCAGTGCCCGGTCATCGCGCCGGAATGGGAAGACCCCAGTGGGGTGCCGATCTCGGCCATTCTGTTCGGCGGCCGCCGGGCCACGGCGGTGCCGCTGGTCACCGAGGCCTTCGACTGGACCCACGGGGTGTTCCTGGCCTCCAACGTCGCCTCCGAAGGCACCGCCGCGGCCGAGAACAAGGTCGGCGAGCTGCGCCGCGATCCCTTCGCCATGCTGCCGTTCTGCGGCTACAACATGGGCGACTACTTCAAGCACTGGCTGTCGATGGCCGGGCGCACCGACCCGGCCAAGCTGCCGCGCATCTATTTCGTCAACTGGTTCCGCAAGGACGCCCGCGGCAAGTTCCTGTGGCCGGGCTACGGCGAGAACTCGCGGGTCCTGAAGTGGATCGTCGAGCGGCTGGAAGGCACGGCCGGCGCGGTGGACACCCCGATCGGCCGCACGCCCGACAAGGAGTCGCTGGACACTTCGGGCCTGAACCTTTCCGACGACCAGCTGTCGGCCCTTCTGACGGTGGATCCGGAAGTCTGGAAGGAAGAAGCCGCGCTGATCCCCCCCGACTACGCCAAGTTCGGCGATCGTCTGCCCGAAGTCCTGTGGGAGCAGCACCGCGCCCTGCTCGAGCGGCTGGAAAACGCCTCGGCCAAGCTCGTCGCCGCCGAATAGTTTGAGTTCGATCAAGGGCCCGCCATCGAAGGGCTCTATCCACGCCATGTGTCCAATCGATTGGACGCGCCTCGGCCTGTAGGCGGAGATTGCGCGCTCACCGGCTTTCCCGACCACGAGGAGACCCCCATGACGCTTTCGACCAGCAAGACCCTGGATAATCTGAAGGCCGCCTTCGCCGGCGAGAGCCAGGCGAACCGCCGCTACCTGTACTTCGCACAGAAGGCCGACGTGGAAGGCTACAATGACGTGGCCACGGTGTTCCGCTCCACCGCCGAAGGCGAAACCGGCCACGCTCATGGCCACCTGGACTTCATGGACGTCGATCCGGCCACGGGGCTCAAGATCGGCGAAACCTCGCTGAACCTGAAGGCGGCCATCGCCGGCGAGACCCACGAGTACACCGACATGTACCCGGGCATGGCGCGCACCGCCCGCGACGAAGGCTTCGACGAGATCGCCGACTGGTTCGAGACCCTCGCCAAGGCCGAGAAGTCCCACGCCGGCCGGTTCCAGAAGGCCCTCGACACCCTGGGCGCCTGAGCGGGTCCGGGAGTCCCCTCCGCCGCACGGCGTGCGCCACCCGCCCATAGGGCGGGGAGGGGGCTCTCGCCCGGAGCTTCCCATGACAGAGACCACCTCCCGCGAAGGCAGCCTCGAGGCGCCGACCCGTCATCCGCTGGAATGGCGGGAGGAGGCGTTCTATGACCTCTCCGCCATCGAGGCGGAGATGGAGCGGGTGTTCGACATCTGCCACGGCTGCCGGCGCTGCTTCAATCTGTGCGACAGCTTCCCGCGGCTCTTCGACATGGTCGACGAGGGGCCGACGGGCGAAGTGGATGGGGTGCCCAAGGCCGACTACGCCAAGGTCGTGGAGGCCTGCACCCTCTGCGACATGTGCTTCATGACCAAGTGCCCCTATGTGCCGCCGCATCCCTTCA
>CAZTMF010000057.1:0-12156 GCA_964614675.1 uncultured Caulobacteraceae bacterium
GGGCCATGTCCTACAAGAACGCGGTCGCCGACCTCGAGCTCGGCGGCGGCAAGGCGGTGATCATCGGGGACAGCCGCACCCAGAAGACCCCGGCCCTATTCGAGGCGTTCGGCAAATCGGTCGAGGCGGTCTGCGGGCGCTACTGGGCCGCGGAGGATGTGGGCATCACGCCCGCCGATCTCGCCCACGCGCGCAAGCACAGCCGCTATGTCGCGGGCCTGACCGGCCACCCCGCCGCCTCGGG
Organism: uncultured Caulobacteraceae bacterium; assembly: GCA_964614675.1. Taxonomy (GTDB): domain Bacteria; phylum Pseudomonadota; class Alphaproteobacteria; order Caulobacterales; family Caulobacteraceae; genus JANWHQ01. The sequence goes on from CAZTMF010000057.1 coordinate 245, forward strand.
CGACCCCAGCCCAGTGACCGCCGAGGGCGTGTTCCGCGGCATCAAGCTGGCGGTCCAGCGGGCCTATGGCTCGGGCCTGGACGGGCTGACGGTGGCGATCCAGGGCGTGGGCCACGTGGGCGGCATCCTGGCCGACAAGCTGCACGGGGCCGGCGCCAGGCTCATCGTTTCCGACGTCAACGAGGCGGCCGCCCGCGCCGTGGCCGAGAGGACCGGCGCGGAACTCACCCGCCCCGACGCCATTTTCGACGCGCAGGCCCAGGTCTTCGCGCCCTGCGCGCTCGGCGGGGCGATCAGCCTGGAGACCCTGGCGCGGCTGAAGGCGCGGGTGATCGCCGGCGGGGCCAACAACCAGCTGGCTTCGGGCGATGCGGGCAGGGCGCTCTATGAGAAGGGCCTGACCTACGCCCCCGACTATGTGATCAACGGCGGCGGCATCATCAACGTGGCCGCCGAGATCCGCGCCCTGGACCAGGACGGGGCCTACGATCCGGCCTGGGTCGAAACCAAGCTCTCGCGCCTGATGCAGACGCTGGACGAAGTCCTGCAAAGGTCCAAGGACGAGCGGCGTCCCACCCACGAGATCGCCGGCGAGATCGCCCGCGCCCGCATCGCCGAGGGGCGCGCCACGCGTGGCTGACGCGGCCGGCATCCTGCCCTGCCAGACCATCGAGGCCCTCGCGGCGTCGGGCGCGATCTCGGCCGCCACCCAGCTGGAGCCCGGCCAGGCCCAGCCCGCGAGCCTGGACCTGCGACTGGGCGCCCGCTGCTGGCGGGTGCGGGCATCCTTCCTGCCGGGCCCCGGCCGGACCGTCGCCCAGCGGCTCGAGGCCGTGGCCATGCACGAGCTCGACCTCGGGCGCGGCGCGGTGCTCGAGCGCGGCTGCGTCTATATCGCCGAGCTGCAGGAGCGGCTGCGCCTGCCGCCCGACGTGGCCGGACGGGGCAACCCCAAGAGCTCGACGGGCCGGCTCGACATCTTCGTGCGCCTGCTCACCGACGGGGGCGCCGCCTTCGATGACGTGGCGGCCGGCTACGACGGGCCGCTCTATCTCGAGATCGCGCCCCAGACCTTCTCGGTGCTGGCGCGGACCGGGACACGCCTGAACCAGCTGCGCCTGAAGCGCGGCGATGCGCCTCGCATCTCGGTGGCCACCGTGGGCGTCGACCTGACCGGTCCGCTCGCCGGCTTCCGCGCCCGCCGCCATGCGGGGGTGATCGACCTGGACCGGGAGGAGGGCCACGACCCGCGCGATTTCTTCGAGGCCCTGGAGCCGCGCCGAGGCGAGCTCCTGCTCGATCCCGGCGAGTTCTACATCCTGGCGTCGAAGGAGGCTGTCGAGATCCCGCTGGACCAGGCCGCCGAGATGACCCCGATCGATACCGCGGTCGGCGAGTTCCGCGCCCACTACGCCGGATTCTTCGACCCGGGCTTCGGCATCGCCGCCATGGGCGCCTCGGGCAGCCGCGCTGTCCTGGAAGTGCGCAGCCGCGAGGCCCCGTTCCTGCTGGAAGACGGCCAGGCCGTCGCCCGCCTGGTCTACGAGCCCATGTCCGAACGCCCGGCCCGCGCCTACGGCGAAGGCGGCTCGCATTACCAAAGGCAGGGACTGAAGTTGTCGAAGCACTTCAGGGCGTGGTGAGGGCCCGGCGCGTCGGGCCGAAGCGTCAGATCACCATCAGATCCTTGGCCACGATCACCTCGCCCTTGTAGCCGCCCGTGCGCACGGCCTCCGTCCACTGGGCGTCGGTGACCCCGACGATCGGGACCTGGTGGTAGAGGACCAGGGTCTTCACCTCGGCCTCGGCGGCGGCGCGGCCGACCTCCTCGGCGGGGGAGTGCGAACGCATCAGGTGGTCCCAGAGCTTATCGCGGTCGCCGGCGATGGCCGAGCCGCCGGTGTTGCGGTTGGCGACCGCGTCGAGTTCGGCCCTCATGGCCGGCATGTACATGGCCTCGTGCACCAGGACGTCGGCGCCCTTGGCCAGCTGGACCAGCGACAGCACCGGCGTGGTGTCGCCCGAGAACACGATCGAGCGGCCCGGGAAGTCGAAGCGGTAGCCCAGGGCCGGGACCACCGGCGGATGGTTCACCAGGGCGGCCGTCACCTTCATGTCGCCGGAGGTCATGACCGGCCCCCCGGCGGAGAGCTCATGGACGTTCACCGGGCCCATGGGCGCGTGGCCGATGTCGTCCAGCCAGATGTCCACGTCGGGCTTCAACGCCTTCAGGTAGTCGCTGGTGATCTGCCGCACCGGCGGGGGACCGTAGACGTCGAGCCCCGGCGCCCCGGCGTACCAGGAGAAGTAGATCAGGGTCCCGAGCTCGATGTTGTGGTCGGGATGGTGGTGGGTGATGAAGACGTCGCGGATGTCCTGCAGCTTCACCCCGGCGCGGACCAGCTGCTCGGTCACGCCATAGCCGCAGTCCACCACATGCGCCTGCCCGCCGTGCAGGATCACGCTCGAGGTCATGTAGCGCGGCCGGCCCACCGACGGGCCGCCCGATGTGCCCAGGATGACCAGCCTGGTCTCCCCGGCGGCCGAGGCCCTTCCAGCTTCGGACAGGGCCGCGAGCACAGGCAGGGCGACGGCGGCCTTCATCAGGGCCCGGCGGTTCGGCTGGGTCATCTGGGTCATCCGGGGTTTGAACAGCGCTCAGGGTCGAGGCCGCGCCGGAGTTCGCGCGGCCCCTCCCTGGGGACAGAGGTAACAGGCGTCAGAAGCGGACGGTAGCGCCCATGGTGAACCGCCGGCCCAGCACGTCGTAGAGCGCCGGGTTGTACTGCGACGAGTAGCTGGAGAAGGTGCTGTAGTAGGGCGTCACCGGCGGATCGACGTCGAACAGATTGGTGACGGTGCCGAAGAATTCGACGAAGTTGACCCGGTAGCTCAGCCGCAGGTCGGTGTAGAACACTGGCGGGACGTAGTTCTGGTCGATCGTCGTGCCCACCACCGCGGCGTTCTCGAACGTGCCTGACGAGATGAAGCGTCCCTGCACGAAGGCCGAGAACGGACCGTTGGTGTAGGTCACGTTGCCCGAGGCCTTGAACCGGGGCAGGGCGTAGGGAACGCCGTCGGACTGCTGGATGCCCACCTGGCCGGCCCGGTCGATCTTGGCCGCGCCGTTGTTGATTTGCGAGTTTTCCAGCAGCCAGCTGGCGAAGATGCGGGCCGAGATGGTCTCCGGGCCCATCCCGATGAAGTGGACGTCGCGGTGGTAGTCCGCCTCGACGTCGACGCCGCGCACCATGGACTGGTTGATGTTCACATAGACGTTGCCGACCAGGATCGGCAGGTTCGTGACCACGTCGCGGGTGACCAGCGAGCAGAGGGCCGTGGCGCCCGCCGCACACTGGTTGACCACGTTCTGGGCCCCGAGCTGCCCGATCGCGTCGGCGATCTTGATCCGGTACCAGTCGGCCGACAGCTGCAGCCCCGGAGCGAATTTGGGCTGCAGGACAGCGCCGGCGGTGTAGGTGTCGGCCTTTTCGGGCTTCACGTTCGGATTGCCGCCCGAGAAGGTGGTGACGGTGATGGCGCCGGCGGCGGGATGCAGCGGATCGGTGATGGTGCCGACGCCGCCGGTCTTGTCGAACCGCTCGGAGAGGTTGGCGGCGCGCACGTCTCGCGAATAGGTGCCGCGCAGCCTCAGGCCGTCGATGATCTCCCACTCCGCGCCACCCTTGTAGGCCCAGATCCCGCCGGAGCCGGTGTAATCGGCCCACCGCGCGGCCAGGTTGACCTTCACCATTTTCGCCAAGGGCATGTCGGCCAGAAGCGGGATATCGGTCTCGACGAAGGCTTCCTTGGTCTCCAGGGCGCCGATGATGTTCGACACCTTGGAGAACTGAATGCCGACGGTGTTGGCGCAGTCGGGCGGGTTCAGTCCGCGAAGGCCGTTGGCGACGGCGAGGGCGTCGGCGTTGCAAGGCACCGGATGGCCGCTGGTCTGGTCTCCGGGCGGGTTGGTCGGATCCTGGACGATCTGGAGGACGTTCTCCCGTCGGAAGGTGCCGCCGATGGCCGCGGTGATCGGTCCGGCGCCCCAGCCGCGGAACACCTCGCCGTTCATCGACAGCTCGGCCACATGTTGTGTCATGCTGGTGATGTTCACCTTGGCGACCTGCGAGGTGTAGGTCGTGCTCATGCCGGGCGTGTAGCCGAGGCCGGCGAAGTAGAGCGGGGTGCTGATCGTCTGGCCGGGCGTCTCGCCGACGACATAGCTGATCGCTCCCGGCGAGGCTCGGCCCTGGCCGAATAGGTCGAGCGGCTGGCACGCGGAATAGGTGCTGCTGAACAGCGTCGTGCGGCAGACGATCTGGCCGGTGGCCGGGTTCTTGACCGCATCGACCGCCTGGAACAGGTGGGCGATGTTGAGGCCCACCTGGTACATGTGCCGGGTGTTCTGGCCGTACTGGTAGTAGCCGTTGACGGACCAGCCGTCCAAGAAGCCGCCCTTGTTGTCGATGTTCCAGTTGAAGCCGCCGGTGACGGAATTCATCAGGCTGGCGTCACGGATGGTGATGTTCTGCCCGATATCCAGGGCGCTGCCGGTCCGCCTCAGGGTGAAGGAGGCGATGTGGTTATCCGTCATGATCTGCTGGATGTTCGCCGGCAGGAAGGCGTTGCCCGAGAAGATGGTGACGGCGGTGGGCGAGCCCTGGATCGAGCCGCGGGGCGCGTTGTAGGCGAAGGTGTCTTCGTTGCCGCGAAGGTACTGGGCGAACACTGTGAAGTTGTGCGCGACCTCGTAGTCCGCATAGGCGAATTCGTTGTAGCGCTTGAGGTTCGGATAGAGCGTGGCGACCTCGGCCCCGAGGTCTTCGCCTGAGCCGCCTCCGTCCAGCGACTGGCGTCCCGCCGCATTGCCGATCGCGCCGGAGCCCAAGGTCCCGTTCTGGAACTGGTAGGTCGAGCCGTCCGGCCGGAAGGCGATGCCGTTCAGCAGCGGGTTCGGCGAGACGATGATCCCGCTGAAGGTCGAGTCCTTGGAGACGACGTGCGGCTCGACCAGGAGCTCGTTGTTGGGGCCGACGATGGTCCCCCAACCCTTGTACCAGTCGCGGCCCTTGTAGTTGAAGACGCCGTTCTGGTGGAAGTATTCGGCCGAGACCAGGAAGTGGCCCTTGTCGCCGATGGCATGGCCGAAGGCCGCGCCGCCGCCCCAGTTGTCGCCGTCGCCGCGGCTCGTCTCGCCGGTCGAGGCGGTCGCCTTGAAGCCGGTGAACTTGGTGTCGAGGAGGAAGTTGGCCACGCCCGCGACGGCGTCGGTGCCGTAGACCGCCGAGGCGCCGCCCGTCACCGTCTCGACGCTGCGGATCATCAGCTGCGGGAACATGTTGACGTCCACGCCGCCGAAGGCCGTCTGGGAGATCACCCGCCGGCCGTTCAGCAGGGTCAGGGTGCGGTTGATGCCCAGGCCCCGGATGTCGAGGTTGCCGTAGCCCCCGCGGGTGAACCAGTTGCCGGAGTTCGGCGTCTGGCTGTTGTAGAACTGCGGAAGCTGGGTGACCCCTTCGATCAGGGTCTTCGGCGCCATCGCCGTGAGTTCATTGCCGCTGACCACGGTCAGGGGCGTCGGAGACAGAACGCCGGTCGTGCGCAGGTGCGAACCCGTCACCACCACTTCCTGGACGTTGGAGCCGCCGGCGCCATCCGCCGCATAGGCCAAGGCCGTCGGCGATCCAGCCAGCATCAGCGCCAGCATCAGAGTCCGCCCGTTGTGTCGTGACATGCCCGCTTCCCCCTCTTGTCCCGTCGCCGCGCTCGCCTTGTCCGGTTCCCCCCGGAGCCAACCCGTGGCATCCACAAGGCCAGGGCGACGTGCTAGGAATATGAATATGAATACGGATTCACCTTTTGGTGTCAATCCCGGCACGGACCTCGCGCGTCCCGCGGCCAGCCAGGACCGCAGCCGCAAGACGGCCGAACGGTTCCTCGACGCCGCGTTCAAGCTGTTGGAATCAAAGACGTTCGAGGAGCTGTCGGTCGCCGACCTGGCGCGGGAAGCGGGCCGCTCCGTGGGCGCCTTCTACCAGCGCTTCGGCAGCAAGGACGACTTCCTGGCCGTCCTTATCGTCACCTATTTCGAGACGCGGGAGGCGGATTTCGCCCGGATGCTGGCGGAGGCCAAGGACGAGGGGGTGGTCGAAGCGGTGTTGGCGAGCAACTTCGCGTCCATCATGCGCAACCGGAATCTGTGGCACGCGGCCCTGCGCAAGTCGGCGCAAGCGCCGGGGTTCTGGTCACAGTTCCACAAGTACGTCCAGCGTCGGCCCCAGCTGATGGCGGCCAAGGTCGGGGAGCTCCGCGGCGAGCCCCTCTCGGACCAGGAAGTCTTCCGCATGGGCATCGCGCTGCAGGCGTTCAACAGCATCATCAACAATCAGATGATGAACAATCCGGGCCCCCTGACCCTGAACAGCCCGGACTTCCTGCCGACCCTGCTGCACGTGTTCCGGGCGGTCTACCGCGCCCCGCTGTAAGCGACCGCGGCGGCGGCTCGCCTGCGCCCCTGACACCCATCTGCTCCACTTTCGCGTGAGAATCCCGCCAGAACGACGCTGGGACTGGACGTCCAGCCCCATCCAATGCAACTTTCGCGCGTCGGCCTCTTGCGCGGCGTCAATGCGCGCGAGGCAGCGCTCCGGCTAGCCTCACGAGGCCGATGGGCTGGAGGTGGCGAATGCTCGCAAGGAACTTGACCCGCGCGCCGTGTCGCCTCGCGCTGATGGCCACGGCCGCCGCCGTCGTCGGCCTGGGCGCGACAGCGTCTCGTGCAGGTCCGATCAGCGGCGCGGGGACGACCTACAACCAGTCCGACGTCGGCACGACCGTGACCCCCGACTTCCAGGGCGGGACCCTGCGGGACAACCAGAACAACGTCACGGACACGCACGGCTACACGGTCGAGAACTACCCGACCAACACCATCGACGCGTTCGGGAACACGACGACCTTCGCGGGGATCTTCTCCGGCGCGGGGCCGCTGACGATCACCGACAGCGCCGGCGGGGGCGTCGTGATCCTGACCGGGGCCAACACCTACGGCGGCGCGACGACCATTGGCGGCGGCGCGAGGCTGGCGCTCTCGGGCGCCGGATCCGCCGCCAATTCGGCCATCACGAACAACGGCGAGTTCGATGTCACGCCGATCGGGGACACCGTGTCCGTCGCCAGTCTTTCCGGCGCCGGAAAGGTGGTCGTCAGCTCGTACCAGCTGGTCCTGACGCACGCCTCGGGCCTGTTCTCGGGCGTGGCGTCTGGCGGCGGCGGCTTCCAGATCTTCGGCGGGACCGAGACCTTCAGCGGCGTCAACACCTACACCGGCCCGACATACATCGCCTCGGGCGCAGGGCTGAACCTCGTGGGCGGCGGCTCGATCGCGACGTCCGACGTCGTGTTCACGTCCGGGGCCTTCGACATCTCGGGCGCCTCCGGCGACGTCTCGCTCCAGAGGTTCGCCGGGTCGGGCCAGGTGATCCTGGGCTCGAACACCCTGGTGCTGACCGCGCCCCAGGACGAGTTCGCCGGGGAGATCACCGGCGCCGGCGGCCTGACCATCGCCGCCGGGAAGGCCACCCTGGACGGCGAAAACACCTTCACCGGTCCCGCCACCATCGCCTCGGGCGCCACGCTGCAGATCGGCGCCGGCGGCGTCGCAGGCTCGGTGGCCTCCAACATCGTCGACAACGGCGCGCTGATCTTCGACCGCAGCAACGACCTGACCTACGCCCAGGTGATCTCAGGCCCTGGCTCGGTGAGCATCCTCGGCGCGGGGCCGGTGACCTTCACCGCGGACCAGACCTCTACCGGACCGACCAGCATCGCGGCCGGGTCCAACCTCCGGCTCGGGAATGGCGGTGCGGCGGGATCGCTGGCGTCCGCGATCGTCAATGACGATGGCCTTCTCACCTTCAACCGTTCCGCCGCCCTGACCTGGGCGGGAACGATCCAAGGCGCAGGCGCGGCGACCATCGCCGGGACCGGCCCGATCACCTTCACCGGCGCGAACACCTATGCGGGCGCCACCACCGTCAACGCCGGCGCGACCTTGAATCTCGGCGCCGGAGGGGCGACGGGTTCCGTGGCGGGCGCGATCGCCGACAACGGCGTCCTCAATCTGAACCACAGCGGCGCGCTGGTCCTGTCGCAGAGCATCTCCGGCTCGGGCGCGCTCGATCAGGTCGGGACCGGGACCACGGTGCTCAACGCCGTCAATCCGTTCAGCGGCCCGACGACGGTCAGCGCCGGCGCGCTGGAGGTCGGCGACGGGTCCCACCCGGGCGCGAGCCTGGCCGGAAACGTCATTGTGGGCGCGGCCGGGACGCTGATGGGCCATGGGACCGTCGCCGGATCCGTCGCCAACAACGGCGTGACGGCGCCCGGAGGCACGATCGGAACCCTGACCGTGGGCTCCTATGCGCAGGGGCCGGGCGGAACGCTGAATATCGAGGTGTCGCCCACGGCCGCATCGCTGCTGAACGCGCTGGGCGCGGCGAGCCTGGACGGCAAGCTCGCGCTCACAGTCGATCCGGGAACCTACGGTGCGCACATCTACGAGATCGTGGCCGGCCATCCGGTGACAGGGACCTTCTCGAGCGTCAGCGGCGCCTTCGGGCCGGGGATCGTGTCGGGCGTCATCTACGCGCCGACGGAGGTCGACCTGGTGACCGAGGCCACGTCCGGAGCTCAGGTCTATGGCGGCCTCTCGGCCGCCACGCTCGACCGGGCCGAGAACCTCGTCAGCCTGGTCGAGGACCGCTTCGGCGACGCCGGCTGCGCGGACGGCTCGCCCGGCACGACGGCTTCGGCCTGCAACGGCTACGGCGCCTGGGCCCTCGCGGTCGGCTCCTGGAACCACCAGGGCGCCGATGGCGGCGCGTTCGGGTTCCGGAACGACGGCGTCGGGGTCGTCGGCGGCCTGGACCGCTCGTCGCCGAACGGTTCGCGGGTGGGAGTCGCCTTCGGCTACGCCCACAACGACCTCAGCATGGATGCGGTGGCGGCCAAGGCCTCCGGCCCATCCTATCTCGGCGCGATCTATGGCCGGCTGGTCGAAAAGGGCGTCTGGCTCGATGGCGAGGCCTTCTACATGCACACCGACTGGACGGTGAACCGCACCGTTCCCGGTTTTGGGGTGGCGACCGCCGTGCCCAACGCCAAGAGCGAAGGCTTCCTGCTGCAGGCCAGCGCCCCGATCGGCGCCGCCGGCCTGCGGCCCTACGCACGCTTCACCTACGCGCACCTCAGCCGCGACGCAGCGACCGAGCAGGGCGTGGGCCAGCTGGGCTTTCTGATCGCCTCGGCCGGCCAGAACGCGGCGGTGGGGGAGGCTGGGCTGCTCTACGAGGCCACTTTCGCGACCTCGGGCGGCGTCGCGTTGCGACCGGCCATCCAGCTCGGCGTGCAGGACAACTTCGGCGACCGTCACCAGACCATTTCGGGCAGCCTTGCCGGCCTGCCGGGAACCACGTTCGACGAGATCGGGCCGCGCCTGTGGGGCGTGGCTGCTGTCCTCGACGGCTCGCTGAAGGTTCGCGTCAGCCAGGGCTTCGAGCTGTTCGGCGACCTGCGCGGCCGGTTCGGCGACCACAAGACGGACGGCGTCGTCAGCGCCGGGGGCGTCTTCCGCTTCTGACCAACGGAGCAAGTCCGCGGGCCGCTCCGAGGCGAAGCGACTGCGGCGGCTCGCCTATGGCGCGGCGATCGGGCCCTGTGCTATTCCCGCGGCCCTCGACCGTCCTTGACGGCGCGCGGGCGTAGTTCAGAGGTAGAACGTCAGCTTCCCAAGCTGAATGTCGGGGGTTCGATTCCCCCCGCCCGCTCCAATCTCAAACGGGTTGCGCCGGATCTCAGTGACATCGGTTCGGCTTTCACGGGAGCGGTTGGGCGCCCAAGCTCACCAAGCCGACGAACCCCCTCGGCCTTTCCGCGCCATCTGAGCGTAACGGACCCCTCGGGCGCAGATACTGTCGCCTCAGGGGCCCGGCCCGTTGATTTCTATCAAGGCCCTCCAAGCCAAGACTGTTTACCCGCATTTCCTGGCGGCTCGCAGAGGCGCGGGGCGCGGAGGCCGACGTCATGGACGGAGATCGTGTCTTCGAAGTCGAACGCGATGACCTGACCGCGCTCATCCCCCACATGCGAGCCTTTGCACAGACGTTGTGCCGCGACCCAACGCAGGCCGACGACCTGACCCAGGACGCCCTGGCCAGCGCCTGGGAACATCGTAGCTCCTTCGCGCAGGGGACGAACCTGAAGGCCTGGGTCTTCCAGATCCTTCGCAACAAATTCTATTCCGACAGGCGCCGTTCCTGGCGATCGGTGCAGTTGGACCCTACGGAAGCGGAGGAGACACTCTTCGCCGTGTCCAATCCCGAGGCCGTGCTCGATCTCGACGACGTTCGGTGCGCCATGCTGCAGCTCAGCGACGAGCAGCGCGAAGCCCTCATCCTGATCGCAGCCGCTGGGGTGTCCTACAGGGTGGCGGCCGCAATCTGCAGCTGCGCCGAGGGGACTTTGAAGAGCCGTGTCAGCCGGGCGCGTCAGAGGCTCGCCGAGATCGTTTCGCACGGCGATCTCGATGGGCGAGGGCGCGTCGAGGGTTCGGCGCTGGCGTCGATCGTCGCCGATGCAGAACGACTGAGCGCCCGTGGTGCGGGCCACGCGTCTGAAGGCGCCGCCAGGTGGCGCGTTGCTGAAGTAACGAGACGCGCCGCTTAGAGATAACCTCGGGCGTTTGGTCTATACGCTTCAAATCTGTATCTGTATCTGGTTCATACCAGCAGATAGATCTGTAGATTTGCGAAAGAGCTATTTCATCTGAATCACGTTCTTGCGGTTGGAACCTGGAGGTTGAGAATGACTCTGATTATCATTATAATACTGGCAGTCTTGTTGTTCGGAGGCGGTGGTGGTTATTACGCCCACAGAACCTGGGGCGGCCGGGGGCTCGGCGGAGTCATTGGGCTGATCATCGTAGTGCTGCTGCTGCTCTGGCTCCTGGGCGGCGTTCACCTCGGTCGCTTCTAGCGAGCGAGTGGTCCCGCAAGGGCCCAGTTCAGCAACGCGAAGCGCTGGCGCTGGGTAAGTCCGCGAGGCCCAGCGTCTGCCGCGCCGCGCGACCGTCCCTGACGGCGCGCGGGCGTAGCTCAGAGGTGGAACGTCAGCTTCCCAAGCTGAATGTCGGGGGTTCGATCCCCCCGCTCCAATAGAATCAATGATTTGGTGAGCTCTCCAGGACCTTGGGGCTGCAGAGTTCACCGGCGGCCGGCGAAGGCAGTCGGCGGTTCTTCCCCCAAGCCCTTGATTTTGCGCGCCGTCCAAGATGCCATGCGATGCCATTGGCGCGGGTTGGCCATGGCGCCACCAATCGGTGAGGCGCGCAGTGATGTCGGCGCCTTCGCCTGGAAAGCTAGATCTACTGAAGGCGACGCGTCTCAGCCGCCGAGGGCGTCGGAAGCAGACGGGCGCAATAGGGGGAAGCATGACGACAATATCTCGCCGCTGGCTGGGAAGGATCGGCCTTGGCGCCGTGATCGGCCTGGCGCTCTCGATGCCAGGCGTCGCGCAGGTTGGCCCTCCGGGGCAAAGCGGCCCAGGTCCTGCCGGTCGGGGGCCAGGCGCCGGGCCGCCGGCGCCGATGAAGATCGCTCCGGATCCGCGGGTGCAGCAGCGGACCTATCACTTCAAGGACACCGATCAAGACCTCGCCTACACGGTCTTCGTCTCTTCCAAGGTGAAGCGTGACAAGCCTGCGCCGTTGATTGTGGCGCTGCACGGCTACGGCGGCGACTCGAACTTCATCGTTCGCGGTCGCCTGATCGATCTGGCGGAGGAGGGCGGATACGTGGTCGTGGGGCCGATGGGATACAACATCACCGGCTGGTACGGCTCGCCGGTGATCG
>CAZTMF010000058.1:0-12134 GCA_964614675.1 uncultured Caulobacteraceae bacterium
TATCTGGAGGCGGCGGCGGCCGCGGCGCCGGGCGCCGACGCGATCTTCGTGGACTTCATCGGCATGTTCTGGATCGTGCGGCCGCTGGTTGAGCGGCTGAAGGCGCACGACGCACTGCGGCGCCCACCGGTCATCGTCGTCGATCACAATTTCGAACACGACATACGCCGGGACATGGTGGCGCACGAGCGCTCGCCGATCATGCGCCTGGCCCTCGGCCTGGATGCGTGGAAGGCAGGGCGGCTGGAGCGGATCGCCAACGCCCTGGCCGACGGACTGGTCGCGAATACGGACGCCGACTCGGAAAAGTTCGCCCGGATCGTCTCGACGCCTCGTGTCACGGTGATGCCGGCCTACGCGGGCCCCAAGCTGAGCGCCCGATCCATTGACGCCGGCACGCCGCCGCGAATCTGCATCCTCGGCAACCACGACGCCTATCACAAGCGGATGGTGCTCGAGCTCACGCTGGACGCATTGATGCGCACGGGACTGCCCGAGGGCTGCATCGTCGAGGTCGTCGGGTCCGGCGACAATACGGCCTTCGAGGCCAAGTATCCGGGCATCCGGTTCCTCGGCTATGTCGATGACATCGTCGCCTACCTGCAGACCGTTCGCTTTGGCCTCATCCCCGACGAGGTCGGAGGCGGCTTCAAGCACAGGGCCCTGATGCATGCCTTCCTGCGGACGCCCATGCTGGCCTTGGACAAGGCGCTGGCAGGCATGGGCTTCGTCTCGGGCGAGCACTTCGCCGGCGCCGAGACTCTCGACGAACTGGCGAAACAGTTGCCGGGGCTACTCGAGGATTTCCCGCGGCTGAATCGCCTTCAGGAGCAGGCCTTCGCCCATTGTGAGAATGCGTTCAACTGGGCCGATCGTGGCGCAGATCTCCACGCGTTCGCCCAATCCTTGCGGTCTTCGCCGCAACGCCGGGCGCCGCGATAGGCGCCGGGCTGGCCGGGTCAGCCGGCCATCAGCCTGACGGTCAGGCCGATCAGCGCCCAGAGCGCGGCGCTCGCACCGACCGCAACAGCGATCGTCTTCCGGGGCGCCCACTTCTCGTCGGCCGGCCGCGCGGGCTCGATCACGTCGAGGAGGCGTTCCTGGAGCATCCTGGCCGGAGACGCCGCTCCGTCCAGGAATCCATCGCCGAGTGAATTGACCGCCGACAGGCGACCCTCCCTCTGTTCTTGTACGGCCGCCGGTATTGGCAGGCTCGATTTGGCAAGGCGCTGGGCGGACATTGGCAAAAGCTCCGACAGCGGGACCTTAAGAACACTGGTTTACTGGACCGTTGATTTCCTTGGTTTATGGCGGATGAAGTCGCGACTCACTGAGATGTTCCTCGAGACTCGCCATTAAGTCCAGGGCGGAGGGATTGCTACCTGGCAGGAGGGGCCCCGTCCGACGCCCTAGGGCGCCGCTACGGCCGCAGCGGCGGCGTCGAGAAGCCTGTCTTTCCGCGTCGTGCCGACAAGTACCGAGATCACGCCCGTCATCCCTAACGCATTGATAATACGCGCTTTCGCCATCTCGGGGCCGGGAGGGTCTGCTGCAGCGCCGGCCAAGCCGCCCAAGATTTCGCGCGCGACGATTCCCACGCCCCGCGCCTCTGCGAGGCGACCCAATTCGGGTCGGAAGTCCAGGAGGGCGAGCGGCGCCTGGATCAGGTCGAGCGGCCATTGCTCCAATGCGAGGGCGATGGTCGCTTCGTCGTCCGCCGAGACGCCGATCAGACCCACCTTGCCCGCGCCCTTCATCCCGACCAGCGCTTCGAGCACGTCCTGCCGGCGGATGACCTCGGCATTCGGATTGTGAAGGAAGAAGGCGTCGAGCCTCTCCCGGCGCAGGCGGCGCAGACTCCCTTCCGCCCGGGCGGTCAGATAGCCGGGCTCGAAACAGGTCGCGAGCGGCTTGGCGCGAGCCGCAGTCACGCCCGAGCGAAGCGCGCCCAGGTTCCGGGCGATCGGGGCCAGCACCGGCTTCAGCGGCCGTATCAGCTGCATCTTCCGGGAAAAGGTCTGGCCGGCCTTGGTCGAGACGAAGGCGTGGGGATGTCCAGCCAGGATCCGGCCGAGCCAAGCCTCACTGTCGCCCTGGCCATAGATGTCCGCCGTATCGAAGTGGAACAGCCCCGCTGAAAGGGCGGTCTCCACCAGATCGCGCGCCTGGCGGAACCCGAGCCGGCTGGTGATCGAACCGAACCGAGCGCAGCCAAGGCCCAGCCGTCCGGCGCCGCTCGCCCCCCTCAACCCCGGGCTCACCATGCCGCCTCCGGCCCCAAAATGCGGCGCACAGACCTGACGAGCAGCGAGACATAGATCGCCGCGCCGCACGAAAAGACCGCGACATAGGCGATCATGAAGGTCTGGAACGGCCAATGGCCAAGCGCGGCGAGAACGCTCATCAAGGCCATGCTGGACCCCATCAGCACCGATACGCGCGCAAGCGCGACCACCTTGCCGCTGTTCAGCAGCAGGGTTCCGGATGCGGCCTGGAACATCATGGCGACGAGCACCCCCGCCATGCACCAGCGCACACTGACCGGCACGCGCGAGGCGTCCTTGAGCAGCAGGCGGAACACGGAATCGCCGAACCAGGTCACCGCGAGCACGGCCACCACGCAGGACGCCGCCGACAGGCCGAGCCCCAGGGCGATGTTCCGGACCAGCCGCCGCCCGTCCCGATCGTGGATCGCCCTGGTGTTGGCGGGCAGGAGGCTTTCGTTGGGCACGAGGTACGAGAAGGCGCCGAAGCGGGTGATCTTGAAGAACACGTCGAAGGCGATGAGGCCGAGCCCCTTTCCGTAGATCAATGGCACCGCGACATAGGGGAAGTTGTAGACGCAGAACTCCATGATCGAGAACACGCTGGCGGCGCCCATCTGCCGGCCGTGCGCGCCCAGGGCGCGGCCCGGATCCCAGGCGCCGCGGAGAGAGGGTCCGCCGAGCTGGTTCATCAGAGATGGAAGCAATAGCGCGTAGGCCGCCGCCCAGAGGCCGACCGAAATCAGCGCATAGCCGGCGAGGCTCAGGCCATGGGGAAGCGCGAACACCAGCGCAGTCAGGAGCAGGCGCCGAACGGCCTCCACCGCCTCGTAGCGAAGGTAGCGGTCGGTGGCGGTGGCGATCCCGCGGACCAGGTTCCACGGCAGCGCGAGCACCAGCGACAGGAAATAGCCCCCTAGGGCCAAGCGGAGCGGGCCGCCGAGATCGCTGAACAGCAGGACGGCGGCCATGACGGCCTCGGCGATGATCGCCACCAGCAAATAGAGGCCGAAGGCGGTGAACGCGAGACTCCGTTCAGACGAGGCCTCGCCCCTGAGAAACGCGCGCCTCAGCTGGTTGTAGACCACACTCGAGAAGCCAAGGTCGGCGGCCAGGACGTAGGATCCCATCGCGGCGATCACTACGAAACTGGAATAGGCCGACAGCGGGAGAACGCGGATCAGGACACCGGTGAGGGCGAAGCTGATGGCCGTGGCGAGCAGCAGGTTGACCGACTTCAGGCCGAGGTAGGCGATCTGGCGCAGGCTCGCCGGCCTTGCCCGGACCGTCGCGCCGGTCGCGGCCAGGACGCCGGCGGGGGGCGGCCGCGGCTCGGTCCGGGTCACGCTATCTCTGTCCCCACAGCCTGTCCCAGCCATCCGCGGTCGCCGCGCGCGCGAGGCGCAGCGCCCGGACCGAGCGTTCCACCGGCCACAGCAAGGACCCCAGCGGGGGCCGCGCCCTGATCTTGCTCGTCACCGAGGTGGCGCGGCATCCACGCGCCAGGTCACTGATATAGCCGTGCGCGAACGCGCGGGCGCACCATTCGACGTCCTCGCCCTCGCCCCAGGCCAGGTTGTCGTCCAGCGGGCACTCGGCGTGGAGCGCCTTGGTGGTGAAGAAGGCGCCGCCGTCCACATGGACGCCGCCGCGTTCGTGCAGCACGAGGGGATCTGCGCCCGGGACATTGCGCAGATTGAGACCGAGCCGCCTGGGGACCGCGCCGATATTGGTCTCGGCGGCCGAGACCAGGGACAGGTAGGGCTTGGGCTCGCCGTTCTCGATGTTCACCGTGTCGGGCGACAGGATGTCGAATTCTTCGGGAGCCGCAGACAGGGCCAGGGGATCAAGCTGCACCCGCGCGTGGAAAAGCGCCACCCGCGGCCCGTGCAGGGCGCGGATCAAGGCGTTCTTCTTGCGGCAGATCAGGAACCGCGGCCCCGGCTCGTCCAAAAATTCGAGGTAGCGGACGGCGGGGAACCGCTGCAGCAGGGCGGGCTCGGCCCTCGGGGGGCCACAGACCACGATCTCGCCGCCGGACGCCGGATCGAGTTCCGGCTGCCGGGATAGGCCCTGGAGGCACGTTTCGAGCGTCTCAAGCTCGCCCTGTCCGCCGGAAAAGATCACGCCGGCGCTCCAGCCCTTGGGCGGGAGCGGGGTGCGCCGTTCAAGCTCGATCACGCCCTTCTCGTCGAACCCGACAAGCTGGGTGTCGCGGCCGAGAAACTTGAACGTCCATTCGCGCACGAGATTGAAGGGCGCCTCGAACGGCGGCGCCTCCTGGGTCGTGCGCCCATCGTCCAGCAGGACGATCCGGCCGCCCGGCCGTACGGCCCAAAGGGCGTAGCGCAGCGTCAGGGGCAGCAGCCGACGATGTTTGAGCTTCGGCGTCTCGATGACCACCTCGGAGAGGCCGGTCGCGGCGCGCAAAGGGAGGAGGTCCGCGCGGGAGCGCACGATGACCCGATCGGCGGCGGGCGACGCGCCCTCGCCCTTCATGCGGCCGCCGGATCGACCGAGGCCCGCACCCGTCGGGCAGGCGCGCCGAAGATCAGTGATCGCATGAAGCCCGCCGCCCAGGGCATATGGATCGCGGGCAAAGCCAAAAAGGTCGCCATCAGGCACATGTCGCGTTTTTGGATCGCCAAGGCGAAGGCGATCAGCAGACACCCGGCGACATAGCCGATAGGCCCGAGCAGGAACCACGGCTGCAGGGGCGACAGGGCGAGGCACAGCAGCAGGAGGAGAAGGAAGGCGGGGGGGATGATCTGCCGAAGCCGCAGACGACCGGGGTGCTTGAGCTCGACCTGGGCCCGGCCGACGCCATTGCGGTAATACTGGGCCGCCAGGGCCGACAGCGAATTACGGGGAAAGTAGTCGACCACCAGCTCGGAGGTGAACCAGATCTGGGCGCCCACGCGCGCCAGGCGCAGATCGAACTCCGCATCTTCAGCGGCCACGAAGGATTCGTCGTAGCCCCCCACCTGCTCGAACGCCGAGCGCAGGAAGGCCGCGTGGTGACCGTGGTCGACGTAGCCGCACTTGCCGCCCACCCGGTGAACCGCGCCGCCTGTCCCATAGATGGTGTTGGAAACCGCCGCCACGGCTCTCTGGAAACAGCCCTCCCCCACGGAACGGAGGCGGACGACCACGCTCTCGGCTCCGGTCTTGGCCAGGGTCTCCAAGAGGCCGCTGATGTAGTCGTCGGGATAGGCGGCGTGCGCATCGAGCCGGATGAGGACGTTGGCTTCCGGATTGGCGACGCGCGCGGCGAGATTGATGCCGGTCGACTGGATACGTGCAGGGTTGTCGACCAGCCGGACACGGGGGTCCTTGAGGACGAACTCCTGCACGATCGAGCGCGTGGCGTCCTCGCTTCGTCCGTCGACCACGATCACCTCGACAACGGAATCGTCCCATTGAGGCGCCATCCCCTCAAGCAGGGCGCCGATGAAGGACTCCTCGTTGAAGGTCGGTATGATGATGGCTGCGCGCATGGCGCTGGCGCTCGGCATACTGGTTTCAACCACCTCTGCCATCCCCAAGAGCGCGCGCTGGCGTCGGTTGTGCATTTTTCCACCACGACCGGTGCTCAGAATGCCGCTCCTCGCCGGACGGATACAGAAGTGTGCAAAACAGGACACACGACAGCACAGGTAAGGCGAGCGCGAAGCTCGCTCCTCCAAGCAAATAGAATGCCAGAAATCCCAGGCTTAGCCGCTTGCTGGGAGCTCCGGCGAACATTGCGTAGACGAAGAAGACGCAAAACAGCAGCATCGGCACAAAGCCGTACTCCGACGCCACTTTTACGGGCGCCAAGGGCGACTCGATCGTAAGCGGGGTGTTGCCCGCACCGATCCCGGTGAGAAGGAATCCCGGATCCCGCGCGCGGTCGAACATCTCCCTCGCAGGGACGACGAAGCGGTAATAGCCGCTGGTTCCCTGCTGTTGGAACTCGAAGATCCGCCCCTCGATTGCATGAAACCATCCCGTAACAATCGCCACGGCGATCAGCACGCCTGCGCCCGCCACGGCAAGGGCGAAGGTCCTGGGCCCCTCACGGCTGAGAAGAAGAGGTGCAGTCACGGCCAGGATAAGGATGCCGGTTCCCGCGAACGTCAGTAACACGAGCAGCGCAAAGGCCGCCAACCGCCAGATGCGGCGGAAATAGACCGCCTCGACGATCAGCGCCAGGGCGGCGAACTGGGACAGATACGACACCTCCAGGAAGACAATCCCGTTGGGTTTCTCGAAACGGGAACCATAGGCCATCGGCTGCAGATAGTTGAAATGCGGCACCCTCAGCATGGGGGGCAAGATCTTGTCCAGGTCCGGCCAATAGCGCCATCCAACTGTCAGCTGCACCAGATGCTGCGCCACAACCACAGCAAGCATGATCAGCATCAGGACCTGGAATGCGTTGAGGCAACTCAAATAGAGGGCCCGGCTGACCTTAAGCCTGACGCACATAGGGATGTAGAGGGACAGCGCCAGGAACATGGACGCTCCCGAGAATTCGCGACCCACCATGAGCTGGCTGATCAGGGCGGAGACCCCGAAGGCGGAAAACAGGAGAAGGCGGATCGGGTCGAGCAGCAGACGCGACGACAGCGCGATGGCTGCGAGGCCCGCCCACATGGCGGGCAGCCCGAGTGCGATGCTCGTCTCGCCGACCGGAACCCCAACCTTCTGGAACACCACCACCGCCAGGAGTTCGAGGATGAAGACGGTACGAACGATCTGCTCGGACGGGCTGAGCGACGCGGCTCCGTCGCGCGCGCGACCGCTAGGTGCGAACGCCGCGAAGACGGGAGAACGAGCCAGCGATCTCAGCATTCGGCGGCGCTCCGGCGGAATGGCGGATTGGTTAGTCTCTGTTTGACATTGATAGGTATCCAGACGGGGAATGGAGGTTCGGTGAACACGATCCTAGCTGCGGCGACGGTCGCGCTGATTTTCGGGCAGGCGATCGCCTTGGGCGCCAACACCGCCTTCCTTGCCTCCTGCGCGGCCCTTTCGAGCCTCGTAGTGGGTAATTTCGTGTTCTGGTCGACCTGCCGCGAAGCGTCGCCTTCCTTCTGGAAGCCGTTGGCCGTCCCATTGGCCTTGTACGCCGCCGCCCTGGGGTGGGGCGCGGCCCCCCTGCTGCTGCAGGCGCTCGGCCGCTGGCCGGGCCCAAGGCCTGTAGCACCGGACATGGCCTGGCTTGAGCTGAGCAAGCTGATCGCCTTGGGAGCCATATTCGTCACCGGCGCCTTGCTCGGAAGAAGCGAAGATCGGCGGCGGAAGCTCACCACACTGATCATCGGCGCCAGCACGCTATATCTTCTCTTGTCGTTTTACCTGTGGAGGAAAGATCCCCTGATATTGTGGGGAGAGCCGAAAGGGGCGCACGCCTATCGCTTTACCGCCACACTGCTCAACGCCAATGCGGCGGCTTGCCTCATTGGCGCCTTGGTCCTGATCGGGGTTGGTCGCCTCGTCCATTCGACTCTGTCCTTCCGTCGAATGATCTGGGCGCCGGAGGAGGCGCTCTGGCCAGGCCTGGCCCTCATCACTGTCGTACTCGGGATCGCTGGAATCCTCGTGACGGCCTCTCGCGTGGGACTTGCCGGCGTGGTGATCGGCGGACTCGCGCTCATCATCCTCACGCCGCCGCGCAGTTCGCAGTCGCGGCTCCGCAGATCCTTGCTGCCCGCACTGGCGATCATAGGCCTCGGCCTTGTCGTTATCCTGATGGTCGGCGGCGCCCCGACGTTTGAGCGCGCAGTCGGAGCGAGCGACGTAGACATCCGTTGGCAGGCTTGGCGAATGCACGCCGAGCTGCTGCTTCGGTCGCCGTGGTTCGGGTATGGTCTCGGCAGCTTCAGGCAGTTGCATCAGGCCAACCTAGACTTCGCGCATGCGCTGACGCTCTGGGACCTGGGCGCCGTCCATCAGCCGCTGCTGCAGGCCGCGGTCGAAGGCGGCGCGCCGTTTGCGCTGCTGATCGCGGCCACGATCGTCGCCGCGGCATATCCTGCGGCCATCGCCTTCGGTCGCGATGCTCCTGGAAAGCGCTGGGCCACAAGTATCGCCCTCGCCGCACTGTTGATATTGGTGAACTCTTCGGTCGACATCGCCATGAACGTCCCCGCGATCGCCTCGCTCTTTGCGCTACTGCTGGGCGTCTTGGCTGGGTGGGGAAGCGAAGCCACGCGCCAGCGGGTTCGGGACCTCGGACGATCCGAACGAGCCGCCGGCTTGCGCGAGACCTAGTATGCGCGCGGGTCGGAGACGATCAGGGGGATTGTCTTCAGCAGGATCGACAAGTCCATCTTGAGCGACCAGCTGTCGATGTAGGCGTTGTCAGCATCGACGCGCCGCATCATGTGCTCAATCGTGTGCACTTCGCCGCGCAGCCCGACAACCTGGGCCAATCCGGTCAGCCCCGGCTTGGCGCGGAAGCGACCATTGTAGGCCTCGATCAGGCCGCCATAGTGCTCGTCATGAGACAGGGCATGAGGGCGCGGGCCCACGATAGACATGTCGCCCTTCAGCACATTGATCAGCTGAGGCAGCTCATCGAGGCTCGACTTGCGGAGGAACGCGCCGACGCGGGTGACCCGCAAATCATCCTTGGTCGCATGGCGAATGGCGGGTCCATCCTCCTGCACCCGCATCGAGCGCAGCTTGTAGATGGTGAACACCGAGCCATTCAGGCCCGTACGCCTCTGCCGGAACAGAGCGGGGCCCTGGCTCTCGAAACGGATCAGGGCGCCGAGCAGCAGGAGCAAGGGCAGCAGAAACAACAGGGCCGCGGCCGCCACGAAGATATCGATCGCCCGCTTGATTTCGCTGGAAGACGGAGACGGGCGGCGGCTCGCGGAAACGCGCCGAGAGGATGAGGACTGCCCAAGACCGTCGGCCCAGACCGAAGTTCGAACGCGGGAATCGATCGTATTGACCATGGGGGGTCCCCTAAACAAGCCCTCTTACTGCACCGTACGCTGCACTGCAATATACAGTCTAAATCCGCAGGCAATCGTTCTCTCTTGGAACGCGAATCCTAGCGGCCGCCCGCCCGACGCTTGAGCAATGTGCTCGCCAGCTGGGCATTCTTTGTGCCCGGAACGGAGCGGCCTCCGCCCTTTCAGGCAACCGCGATTAAGACTTACGCGGGATAGTCAATCCGCCGTCAAGCCAAAATTTTTTGTCAGTTAATCAAAGGGTAAACGACCACGCCTTTCGCAATTGCGAAGTGAACGGACGGTTCTAAGCGAAGCTGGCGGCTCTGGCGGACTATTAGTCTGGTCCACACCTATGACTGCAGGGGACTGCGCGCCGCGGCCCGCGTACCGGACTCAGGAGCATCTTCCGCCTTGAGAAGCCGCTGGAAGCGGTCCCGAAGGCGAAGCATGGGCTGCTCGAACAAAGTGAAGGAAAGCCAGCCGAGCGCCATCATCGTCGCCGTGAACGCGATCAGGAACAGGGCGTAGGAGACATATCCGGGCGGCAGCCGCAGCTGAGAGAGGAGCAACAGACACGGCCAATGCGCGATGTAGATGAAATAGCTGTAGCGGCCGAGGCGCCGTAGCAGGCCAAGGGACATCACGCGCCGCAAAGGGCGCACGAACATCGAGCATCCGATCAGACCTCCCCACATCAGCGCCGCGGGCGTGAAGCCGAGCACCTCGACCGCCGGGTTGGAGTAGTGCACCGCGTGGGCGGAGAGGAAGACCGCCAGCAAGACCGCGAAACCGCCTGCGAGACTGGCGGCGCTGATCGCAAAGAAGGTTCGGCCGGGACCTAGCGCCCTGGCGAGAACCGCAAGCAGGGAACCGAAGATCAGCCCGTCGCAGTGGGTGATGGTCGCCTGATAGATGGCGTCGGTCGACCAGGCCCCTTCCAGCGCCCAACGCAGCGCCGCGACCGCCGCCATCAGGGCGAGGAGCAACGCCGTCAGCCACCGCTGCGGGGTCAGCAGCATGAGCAGCGGCCAAACCAGATAGAACTGCTCCTCGATCGCCAGCGACCAGAGCGGGCCCAGCGCCACCGTGGCCTTGCCGAGGCTGACATGCAGGGCGGGCGCCCAATTGGCGGCGTACGCCAGATACCAGGCCATGTGCCTGTTCGCGTCCGCGACCACCGACGCGAGGAGCGGCGGAAGGGCTCGCACCGCCAGCCCCAGCGCCATGACCCCGAGCAGCGCGGCATAATAGAGCGGGAAGATCCGGAAAACCCTCTTCAAGTAGAAGTTGCGCAAATATCCTGGATCGCTTCGCGTCTTCAACAGTATCGCGGTGATGAGGAAGCCCGAAAGGACGAAGAACAGGTCCACCCCGAGCCAACCGGCGAGGAGGGGATGAGAGGTCTGGTCCGTCGAGACGACCGGGCCGCGGTAATAGACGTGGATGAGCAGCACCAGCAGGATGGCCAGCCCCCGCACGCCATCCAGCGCCGGAATGTGCGACGTCGATGGGTCGAGCGGGGCCTGGAAATCGAGCACGCCCCGCGGCGCGGCGCGGCCATCTTGGGCTTGGCGGTCACCGTGGCTCAAACGCCGTTCTCCGTCCGATGGAAAGACCTCGACAAGCGTCCGCTCGTTTCGCGCCGCGAAGCCGCCAATTGTGACCGACTAGGCGAGGAACACGAAATTGTTGATGTAGCGACCGCTGTAAGCCCCCGTATTGAGCAGATGGATCGCTGCCTCGGGCGCATGCTGATCCTTGTCGGGGTCGAACCGGTCCATGCCGACGAGCCGGCCGCCGTCGAGCATCAGGCCCTGGTAGCCGAAGCCCCCGAGGTATTCGCGCAGGGACCGCACGGCGTTGTTCCGATGGCGCTCCTCCGCCTCGATCAGCAGGGTCGGGCGATCCCGCCGCAGGAGCGCCTGGGCGCCCTTCAGAACCTCGAGCTCGTGGCCCTCCACATCGATCTTGATGAAGCCCACATCGCTCAGGTCGAGCGCGTCCAGCGTGGTCATGGGCACTTTGAAGGTCTGGATATCGCCCTCCGAAAGCACGTTGCCTGGTTCGATGGTCGCCAGGCCGGTGATGGCGGGGCGCCGAAGCTCGGCCTCACCTTCCGCGCTGGACAGCGCCGTCCAGATCACCTCGGCCTTGCCGGCGAACAGCCGTTTCAGGCGGGCGGCCAGTTCCGGATTGGCCTCCACAGCGGTGACCGCGGCCGAGACCTCCAGAAGCGCCTGGGTGTAGACCCCGGTGTGGCCGCCGACGTCCACGGAGCGACGGCGCCCATCGACCAGGAAGGGGAGCAGGGCAAGCTCCTCTTCGGGGGGGCCGAGAAGCCGGTTGCGCAGCGACCGGGCCGCCAGATAGGCCGCGGGCCAAGCCTCGAGGTGCGATGCGATCTTTGCCATGCCGCGACCCTAGAGCGGGTTGGGACGAGATTGAACCGTCCGTATCGAGCTCGCGGCCGTTCGGCAGGAAGGACGGCGATCGATGCCCGCCTATGCCGCCGGATCGGGCGCCCGCGCAGGGCGAAGGGCCAAGCCGCCAAGGCGGGAGAACAGATCCTCCAGAAGTCTGCGCCAGAGCCGGCGATGGTTTTCGAAGAGAATCGAGAACACGAGGGAGACCGCCAGCGCCGCGAGGCCGAGCTCTGCGGTCCTCAGGGGCCCGTTGGACTGACGCCGGAGGACTGCAGACGCGAACATCAGGACCGGCAGATGGACCAGATAGATGGAAAGGGTCATAGCCGCGCCGAAACGGATGGCCCGACTCAGCGGTCGAAGCAGTCCGGAAAGCCGGTGGCCGACGCTGGCGAACCCGACGAAGGCGGCGGCGACCAGAAGTCCGATCACCCAACCCCAGACCACCTCGGCGGCATAGCCCAGCTGGTCGAGGATCGGCTGGCCCAGCAGGCCCC
>CAZTMF010000059.1:0-12028 GCA_964614675.1 uncultured Caulobacteraceae bacterium
CCGGACATCGACATGATCTCGATCACCGGCTCGACCCGCGCCGGCATCGAGGTGGCCAGGAACGCCGCCTCGACCCTGAAGCGCGTGCACCAGGAGCTGGGCGGAAAGTCGCCGAACATCATCCTGGAGGACGCCGACCTGACCAAGACCATCCCGGCCTCGGTGGGCTCGGTGATGATGAACTCCGGCCAGTCCTGCGTGGCCCCCACCCGCATGCTGGCGCCGAAATCCAAGGTCGACGAGATCTGCGCCATCGCCAAGGAAGCCGCCGAGAGCTGGATGCCGGGCGACCCAAAGGGCAACGCCCGCATGGGTCCGGTGGTCTCCGAAGCCCAGTGGAACAAAGTCCAGGGCCTGATCAAGAAAGGCCTGGAGGAAGGCGCAGAGCTGGTCACCGGCGGCCCGGGCAAGCCCGAAGGCCTGGAGACGGGCTATTTCGTGAAGCCCACTGTCTTCCGCAACGTGAAGAACAGCATGACCATCGCCCAGGAGGAGATCTTCGGGCCGGTGCTGTGCATCCTCGACTACGACACGGTCGAAGAAGCGGTGGAGATCGGCAACGACACCGAATATGGCCTGGGCGGCTATGTCTCGAGCGCCAACCTCGACAAGGCCCGCGAGATCGCCCGCGAGATCCGCGCCGGCTATCTCTCCATCAACAACGCCCCGATGGACATCACCGTGCCCTTCGGCGGCTACAAGCACTCCGGCAACGGCCGCGAATTCGGCGACCACGCCTTCGCCGAGTTCCTCGAGCTGAAGTCGATCCTCGGCTACAACCCGGCGCCGGCCCACTAGGGACCGCGGGACGATCAGGGGCGGCCCTCTCGGCCGCCCCATCTTGCATCACCGCCTGGGGAGGGGTGTTGGTGGCGACCTTTGTTCTGGTGCACGGCGCCTGGACCGGCGGCTGGGGCTACAAGAAGACCGCGCGGCTGATGCGCGCCGAGGGGCACGACGTCTATGTCGTGACCCTCACGGGCCTGGGCGAACGCTCGCACCTCTCACATCCCGGCATCACGCTTTCGACCCACATCCAGGATGTGGTGAACGTCTTCGAGTACGAGGACATCACCGACGCCATCCTGGTCGGCCACTCCTATGGCGGCATGGTGGTCACCGGCGTTTCCGGCCGGGTCTCGGGCCGCATCCGCACCCTGGTCTATCTGGACGCCTTCCTGCCGGCCAACGGCCAGTCGCTCTGGGACATCGCCGGCGACCAGGGACGGGAGTTCTACATCGACGGCCAGAGGGCGACGCCCGGGCTCGTGGGCCCCATGAACCTCGCCGCCGCCCTCGACGATCCGGGCCTGGCTGCCCTGCGTAAGAAGAAGCTCGACCTGCACCCGCTGCTTACCCTGACCGAGCCGGTGAAGCTGGACGGCTCCGAGCAGGCGATCGGCAAGCGCACCTATGTGCTGGCCACCCGGCGGCCGGCTTTCCAGCGCTTCTACGACCAGGTGAAGGACGACCCGGCCTGGACGACCAGGACCATCGACACCGGCCACGTGGTGATGATGGAGGACCCGGAGGGGCTGGCGAAGCTTCTGCTGGAAGAGGCCTGACCCCCTCCCTCCGGGCCGGATCAATCATCCGACGGATCACCGAACCGCTCGCCGAGCTGGTCCTCCAGGGGAGGCAGCTTGAACCCCGGCTTCGCCGCCGCCTCCAGTGCGTTGTCCAGCTCCCAGTCCGAGCGGCCGACGTGCACGCCCATTTGGCGCAGTTCAGCGAGGATCTCGCTGCGCAGCGGCTCGGGGACCGGCTTGTTCCCGGGAAGCCTGGCCTCGTCGAGCCGCCAGCCGAACAGGGTGTCGCGATCGATTTCGACAATGGCGCCGGGCTCCTCGCGCCATTCGAAGAAGGCCGACCAGCCGCCAGCCGCGTTGCGGATCTGCCCGCGCAGGCAGTTGCGATAGCGCAGCGCCGCGTCGCGGATGGCCGCCCGCGTGGTCAAGGGGACCAGACGAACCGTACCGGTCAACGGCGGAGCCGGCAGCTCGGGCGTCAGGTCTTCACGGATGTGCTCGAGTAAGGCCCTGGATGTCGCGGCGCCCGCCCAGCGCAGCGGCGCAGAGCACCAGACCTCCGGGTCTGCGTGTTCAGCCAGGGCTGCGCAGCCTTCGGCGATGATGGCGGATTGGTCGGGCGTGAGGTCGAGGCCTCCCAGTCCGACCCTCAGAAGGGGCGCCGGCAGCAGGCACAGAGCGCGCACCGCGTCAGGGGTGATGTCCGCGGCATGGCGGAGGACCTTGGCGGCATGGGGTTCTTCCAGCCGGTCGATCAGCCGCAGATAGTCCTGGGCGGTCCAGGCGGTTTCGCCGATGCGCCCGAGCGCGCGGGCGAGGCCTGCAGGCCGGCGGTCGAGGGCGAGCCTGATCGCCCGCCGCAACGGCGCATGCAGCAGCCGATCCAGATCGGGCGAGTTGGCGTCGCCTGCGGACGCAAGCGCCAGGCAGACGAGATGCCGCCGCGGTGCGGTGGCGGTCAGGAAGACGGCGTGAGGCGCCGGCCAGCGTTCGGCTACCCGTCCGGCGAATTCGCCGGCGAGGAAGCTCAGGAGCGGGCTGATCTCCACGAAATGCGCAGGCCGAAGCGCGCGCTGGAGGCAGGTGAGCATGACATATCCCAGGGCGTGGCGCGCCCCGGAGAGAGCGGCCAGGTCAGATCGATTTCGACTTGAGCGCGCCGTGGGCCAGAGCCGTGCACGCGCCCATCCGTCCGGCGAGCCGGAGCGATGTGTGTTGGGGCGTACAGTTCGGCATTCGTTGATCCCGGTTGGAGACGAGGGGCGCGGCGTTTCTCATGAACTGGCCACGGCCGCAACATGCGCCTGAGCGCACACTCCAGGTTCAGCCGAAGCGTGGCCTTGCCGCCACAACCGACCTCGCCGGCAGCGGGACCTAGATCTTCTTCAGTTCCGCCTCGATCTGATCCAGCGTGCGGTTGAACTTGGCGACCAGGGCCTGGTAGGGCGCGGGTGTGGTCATATCGAGCCCCGCCCGCTTGATCACGTCCACCGGATAGTCCGCCCCGCCGGCGCGCAGCAGGTCCAGGTAGCTCTCCCGCTCCTTGGCCCCGCCGGCCAGGGTGCGGTCGCTGAAGAATGCCGAGGCCGCCACGCAGGTGGCGTATTGGTAGACGTAGAAGTTGCGGAAAAAGTGGGGGATGTAGGCCCACTCGATCGCCAGGTAGTCGTCGATCTTCACCGCCGGCTCGTAATAGGCCTTGAGGATGCCGAGATAGATTTCGGAGAATGTCTCGCCCGACAGCCCTTCGCCCTTCTCGGCCGCCTCGTGGATGGCCAGCTCGAACTCGGCGAACTGGGTCTGGCGGTAGAAGGTGCCCTTGAACAGCTCGGCCAGCTGGTCGAGGTAGAAGACCTTCTCGGCCGGCGTCTTGGCCTGTTGCACCATCATCCGGTTGAGCAGCTGCTCGTTGTTGGTCGAGGCGATCTCGGCGGTGAAAATGGTGTAGTCGGCGTTGGGATAGGCCTGGCTCGCGTAGGACAGCACCCCGTGCATGGCGTGGCCCCATTCGTGGGCGTAGGTGGTCAGGCTGTCGTAGTCGTCGTGCTCGTTCAGCAGCAGGTACGGGTGCACGCCATAGGCATGGTCGGTGTAGGCGCCCGACCGTTTGCCCTTGCGCGGGAAGGGATCCATCCACTTCGCCGCCGTCGCGTCGGCCAGGGTCTTCTGATAGGCGGGCCCCAGCGGCGCCACCGCCTGGACGGTCAGGGTCCGCATCTCCGCCAGGCTGAACTTGCGGTCCAGCGAAGCGATCGACGGATAGAGGTCGTAGTAGTGGAGCTCGTCGAGCTTCATCAGCCGCTTGCGGATCCCGAAGTAGCGCTGCAGCACGGGAATGCCGGCGCGGCACTGCTCGACCAGGGTGTGATAGACCGCTGTCGGGATGGCGTTGGGGGACAGAGCGGCTTCCAGCGCACTGGAATAGCGGCGCGCCTTGGCCTCGAAGGTGTGGGCCTGCACGTGGGCCTTCAGGGAGGCTCCGAGCGATCCCTGGAACGCCTGGTATTCGCCGAAGAACCCCTCGAAGGCCGCCTTGCGGTCGGCGCGGTTGGGGGCCTCGCGGAACTTGGTGAAGGCCTGGTTGTCCATCCGCACCGGGCCGGTGGACAGCATCACCGTCGGCCACGGAATGTCGCTGTCGGCGATCTGGGAGCGGATGTCCTGGGGCGCCGCCTCCAGGGTCGAGGCCGCGGCGAGCACGCCCTCGGCCTCGTCGCCCAGGGTGTGGGCTCCCTCGCGAAGGATCTTGTCGAGCTGGTGCTTGTAGACCCCGAGCCCGGGCTCGGCCGCCTCGGCCGCCGCGACCTTGTCCTGCCCCAGGCGCACCACCTCGGGCGACAGCCAGGCGGTGGCCGAGCTGAACGAGGTGGCCAGCTCCGTCGCCTGGCCCTTGCGGGCCTGGTTGGCGCCGATGCGGGTGTCGGCGTCGGCCGAGAGGCTGGCGTAGAGATAGAGCCGTTCCATCCGGTTGCTGATGGCGAAGATGGCGTCGAGCGCCGACTTCATGGTCTTGGGATCGGCCAGCTTGCCCCGCCATTGCTCGAGCGATGGCAAGGCGGCGAGCACCGACTGGCGCTCGGTGGCCCAGGCCGCGTCGGTCGGGAAGATGTCCGAAAGGTCCCAGGCCGCGCTCGCGTCGACGGGCTGGGCGGTGGCCGCGACCGGCAGGGCGGCCGCGAAGGCCGCGAAGCCCGCGCCTTCCAGCAGGGCGCGGCGGGAAAGGTCGGTCATCAGACGCTCCGGCAAGATCCGTATCCGGAATCGCCTAAGGCAAGGCTGGCGGGCGCACAAACGCCGGCTCGCTTCATGGACGAAACTTAATCTTCGCCTCGTGCGCCGCCCGAACGGCGCCCGAACGGCGCCCGCCGCGCCCGCAGAGGGCGCGCAGGCGGCGCGCATCGGTTCTCCCGCAACGACGTTCTGTCGTCAGACCGGCCTCAAGCCGGCGCATCAAAGTCCGCATGGGAGTTCGTCATGAGACCCTTTGTCTTCGGAGCCGCAGCGGCGGCCAGCCTGACGCTCTTGGCGCCGCTCGGCGCCTCGGCCCAGCAGGGGCCCTACAACCCCGCCCTGGGGCCGAACGATCCGGCCCAGAACCTGCCCCCCGAGCGCCGCGTGCCCGACTGGAGCATCGACCGCCGGCTAGCCTGGACCGAGCAGCAGCTGCAATCCGCCGAGAACTCGGGCGGCATGAACGCCGATCAGGTCCAGCGCGCCCGCGCCCAGCTGGAATCGATCAAGCGAGAGAAGGCCCGGCTGAAGACGTGGCACGGCCTCTACTCCAAGTCGGACCAGGAATACCTCTTCCACCGCCTGGACCAGGTGGACGGCAAGTTGGGCCTCGGCCCCCTGCCCTGGGGCGCCTGATCCCGCCGACGGCCAGGGCGTAGACCGCGCTTGCGATTCGGCGAGGTTGGTGTTGCTTGGCTCCTGGAAACAGGAGAGCGTCCTGTGTCGCGGCGACCGCGCGAAGGACGCCGCAGGGAGCGCCGCCATGTCCGTCGTTGCTGGAGTCCGGTCCCCGGAAGGCGCCATCCGATGAGCCCTTCCACGGACCTCAACGCCGCCCTCGAGGAGCGCAAGCTTGGCCGCTTCGGCCTGGGGCTGGTGCTGATCTCGGCCCTGGTGATCTTCTTCGACGGCTATGACATGCAGGTCATCGCCTTCGCGACGACGCGTATGGAGAAGGTGTTCCACGTCACCAACGCCGCCTTCGGCATGGCGCTGGGCGCGGGACTGTTCGGCACCCTGGTGGGGGGCGTGCTGTTCGGCGCCCTGGCCGACCGCTTCGGCCGCCGTCCGGCGATCATCGCCGCCACCGCCTGCTTCAGCGCCCTGACCTTCGCCCTGGCCTTCGCCAACAGCCTGACGACGCTGATCGTCTTGCGTTTCGTGGCGGGCCTGGCGCTGGGCGGGGCCATCCCCTTGCTCTGGACGCTCAACGTCGAGTTCGCCCCCAAGCGCCTGCGCGCGACGGTGATCACCCTGATCATGCTGGGCTACGGCTTCGGCACCGCCTTCGCGGGTCCGATCTCCACCGTAATCCTGCCGCGCTGGGACTGGCCGGGCCTGTTCATCTTCGGCGGCGTGATCTCGCTGATCGCCGTCGCCATCCTGATCGCCTGGCTGCCGGAGTCGCTGAGGACCTTGGCCGCGCGTCCGGATTCCTCTGACGCCATCACCCGGATCCTGCGTCGGATGGGCGTCGAGCCGCCCACCGATCCGGAAGCCATCCGCATCCTGCGCGAAGGCCCCCCTGAAGGCCGCCGTGGCCTGAACCTGTCGGGCCTCCTCGAGGGCCGCCTCAAGGTCCTGACCCCGCTGATCTGGGTCTGCTATTTCGCCAGCTCGATCGCGGTCTATTTCCTGACCAACTGGGGGCCGACGATCCTCAGGAACATGCACTTCAGCACCAACGGGACCGGCTGGCTGTCGTTCGGCAACTCCATGTGCGGCATGACCGGCGGCCTGATGCTGATGCGCTTCACCGACAAGCACGGTCCGATCTCGATCGCGATCATGCCCCTGATCGCCGTGCCGTTCCTCCTGGTGACGGGCCTGGCCCCCGTGACTCTGGTCCTGTTCATCTTCCTGAGCCTGGCCCTGACCTTCTTCGTCTCCGGCGGCCACTACGGCATCACCAGCGTGATCTCGGGCTTCTACCCCAGCCACATCCGCGCCTCGGGCTCGGGCGTGGCCAACGCCTTCGCCAAGGTGGGCTCGATCCTGGGCCCGGTGATCGGCGGCTTCGTCCTGGACGCGCACCTGCAGCCGCGCACGCCCTACGCCCTGCTCGCCGTCTGCCCCCTGGTTTTCGCCGCCGCCGCCCTGGCCATGGGCCTGGTCGCACGCCGACGGGACCCGCCGGCGGACGCCATCGGTCAGCCCGTTCCCGCGGAGTAGTCAGTCGGAGAGGATCGCTCGCGCAAAAGCCCGCGGATCTTCATAGGGGGCCATGTGGCTCCCCTCCAGATAGGCCGTCCTGGCCCCGGCGATCGCAGCCGCGAAGTCCTCGGCATAGGCGGCCGGGATCCAGGCGTCGGACCGGGCCCCGATGATCAGGGTCGGGATCTCGATCCGATAGAGACGTCGTTTCAGGCCGCGGTCCGGGATCGGCCAGGTGTAGTTGGCCATCGAGCCCAGGGCGTTGGCGAATCGCAGAAGGGTTTCGACCGCGTTCTCCTGGCTGAGAGCGACCGCCGGCCGGTGTTTCGATCCGGACCAGATCAGCTCCTCGACCTCGGGCTGACGCCGGGCGAAAACGTCCTCGACCGGATGATCGTCGCTCCACAGTCCTAGCGGCGAGACCAGCACCAGCCGGTTCGCCCTGTGCGTCCCGAGCGCCGCGAGCTCGGCGGCCTGCATGGCGCCGAAGCCGTGCCCAACCAGGATCGCGCCAGTCACGCCGAGCGCCGCCAGGGCGCTGTCGTAGAACAGGGCGAGGTCGTGCAGCGTCGGCAGCTCGGCCAGCTCATCCAGGCCCGCCAGCCCCGGCATCAGGGGCGCGATCACCTCGTGATCTTCGGCCAGGACGCACAGCAGTTCGTCGTCCGGGGTCGGCGCGGCCATGCCGTGGAGCCAGACCAGCGGCGGGCCCGATCCGCCGCGGACGATCTTCAGCTCCGGGTCCCGCCGAAGGCGGAGGGTGTTCTGGGTCAGCATCTATTGCGCCGGGGCGAGTGCAGGCGTCGGGGCGGCCGCGTCCCTGGGCCACCAGCGGTCCTCCCACTCCGAGAAGCGCGCGCGGACAGCCGGCGCCACCTCCTCGGCGAAGCGGCGGGTGTTGTACATCGTGGTCTGCTTGCCGAGGTTGCCAAAGTGCATGAGCAGCATCAGGTGGCCGACGTTCATCTCGTCGGCGAACTCGTGCAGTTGCTCGGCCACCCGCTTGGGATTGCCGATGACGATGTAGCCGTTGTCGACGATCGTCTTCCAGTCCAGCGCCGGCATGGCGCCCAGGATGGACCGTCCGCCCTGGGCGGCCTGGGTCACCTGGCTGACGATCCCGCGCCGCACCGTCGAGGCCGTGGAATAGCCCGGCGGGCTCACGAAGCCGCCGTAGATGTGCATGCACCGCTCGTAGAAATAGAGCGCCGCCTCGGAATAGAGCTCCTCGGCATGGGCCTCGTCCTCGGCCACCCCGACGAACTGCAGGAAGCCGGCGCGATAGGGATTGCGGTCGCGCCCGGCCCGGTCGACCGCCTCCCAGTAGCCGTCCATCGAGGCCTTGGCGTTGCGGAAGCCGAAATAGGAGAGATAGGCGTAGAGGTAGTCGTGCTCGGCGCACCAGTCCCAGGTCTCGATCGATCCCCCGCCCGGGATCCAGACCGGCGGATGCGGCTGCTGCATCGGCCGCGGCCAGGGGTTCACGTAGCGCAGCTGGGTGTGCCTGCCGTTGAAGGCGAAGGGCTTGTCGGCCGTCCAGGCCCTGAGGATCAGGTCGACGCCTTCCTGGTACTTCTCGCGCAAGGTGACGGGGTTCTGGCCCATGGCGTAGGCGGTATCCATGGGCGTGCCGACCGGGAAACCGGCGACCAGGCGCCCGCCGGAGATCACGTCCAGCATGGCCATCTCTTCGGCCACCCGGATCACGGGGTTGTAGAGCGCCACCGAATTGCCGAGCACCACCAGCTTGGCCTTGGAGGTCCGCCGCGCCAGGGCCGCCGCCATCAGGTTCGGAGAGGGCATCAGGCCGTAGGCGTTGGCGTGGTGCTCGTTGACGCAGATGCCGTCGAAACCGGCCTGGTCGGCGTATTCCAATTCGTCGAGGTAGTCGTTGTAGGCCTGGTGGCCGACGGCCGGATCGAAGAGCTCCTTGACGGGGGCGTCCACCCAGACCGAGCGATAGCTCTCCCTGAAGTCCTCCGGCAGGTCCGGATAGGGCATCAGGTGGAACCAATGAAATTTCACGAACGCCTCCCGACCGGGCGAGCGCTCTCTAGGCGCCGAAACCTCTCGTCACGCCGAGCTAAGCGCAGCAAGATGACCGCGTAAACAAGGAACAGGGAGGCGTGGTTTGGCCAAAACCACGACACGTCCGAAACTTTCCGGAATCGCGCCGCCCGAGCCCGGCCTCACCCCCGAGGCGATGCTGGAGCGGGCCCGTGCGATGCGCCCCACGCTGCTGGCGGGCCAGGGGCGGTGCGAGGCCGAGGGCCGCGTGCCCCAGGACGTCAACGACGCCCTGGTCAAGGCCGGCTTCTACCGCATCGTCCAGCCGCGCCGCTTCGGGGGCTACGAGTTCGACGTCCCCACCTTCTACCGGGTGATGATGGAGATCTCCCGCGGCTGTCCTGAGACCGGATGGGTCCTGACCCTGACCGCGGGGCACCCGATGCTGCTGGCGTCCTTCCCGGAACGGGCCCAGGCGGAGGCCTATGGTGCGGACGGGGAGTTTCGCTGCCCGGCGTCCTTCAGTCCGCCCGGCGAGGCCAGGCCCGTTGACGGCGGCTATCTGATCTCCGGCGGCTGGGTCTCGGCCTCGGGCATCGACATCGGCACCCATTTCATCGGCATGGCCATCGCCCCGCCGGAAAAGGACGGCGAT
The DNA here is from genome assembly GCA_964614675.1 of uncultured Caulobacteraceae bacterium. Classification (GTDB taxonomy): domain Bacteria; phylum Pseudomonadota; class Alphaproteobacteria; order Caulobacterales; family Caulobacteraceae; genus JANWHQ01. The sequence continues at coordinate 9,577 of CAZTMF010000059.1, forward strand.
CCGCCCTCGCCCATCCAGATGATCCTGGACCGCGATCAGTTCGAGATCGTCGACGACTGGAAGGTCATGGGCATGCAGGGCACCGGCTCCAAGCAGGTGCGCGCCCGGGACGCCTTCGTGCCCGGCTACCGGACGGTGGCCAGCATGGGCTCGGTGCGGGGCTCGCAGGCCATCCCGACGGCCCGGCTCTACGACAATCCGATGTACCAGGGACGGATCCAGCCCTTCCTGATCGGCGAGGCCGCCGCCGTGGCGGTAGGCGCCGCGCGCGGGGCGCTGGATCTCTATGAGCAGAGCCTGAAGGGCAAGCGCTCGATGTTCCCGCCTCACCTCGAGCGCGGCGAAGACCCCGAATACCAGCGGCACTATGGGACGGCCCTCGCCCTGATCGCCACGGCCGAATCCGCCCTGGTGCGCGCAGGCGAGGAGTTCATGGACTACGCCACCGAGGCGGCGTCGGGCGGGGCCGCCTTCGACGAAGAGCGCGAGCTGCGCCTGACCCTGATCGAACAACAGTGCGTGCGCCTGGCCTGGGAGGCGATGGAGGTGATCTTCCGCACCGCCGGCACCAGCGCCTCGGCCAAGCAGGGCGCGGCCATCGGACGGATCTTCCGCAACATGGCGGTGATCAACACCCACCCGGCGCTGCAGCTCGACCGCACCGCCGTCGCCGCCGCCAAGGCCCGGTTCAAGACGGACAGCTGACGAAAGCTCTGGACTGAACTCGGCCCGTCATGGTGAGGAAGCCGCTCGGCGGCCGTCTCGAACCACGCATTGATCCTGCATAAAGTCAGAGCCGCGTCAGAGGGGCAAAAAGGGAAGATATGAAGACCAGTTCGGAGCGGATCCTTACCACCCACGTCGGCAGCCTGCCGCGTTCGCAGGAGGTCACCGACGTGCTGTTCGCCCGCGAGACCGGCGAGCCGATGGCCAAGGGAGCGGCGGTGATCGCCGCGGCCGTGAAGGAGGTCGTCAGGAAACAGGTCGAGGCCGGCGTCGATCTCGTCTCCGACGGCGAGATGAGCAAGATCAGCTACGCCACCTATATCGCCGATCGCCTGACCGGCTTCGGCGGCGACACCCCGCGCGAGCCGGGGCTGGACCTGATCGAGTTCCCCCGCATCCTGAAGAAGCTGGCCGAGACCGGCGCCACCGCCAAGTATCGCCGCCCCCGCTGCCAGGGCGAGATCGCGGTCAAGGACGCGAGCCTGGCCCGCACCGACATCGACAACATGAAGGCCGCGATCGCCGAGAGCCATCCGGTCGAAGGCTTCATGAACGCCGCCTCGCCGGGCGTCATCGCCCTCTTCCAGCCCAACGACTTCTACCCGACCCAGGACGCCTATCTCGAGGCCGTGGCCGAGGCCATGCGCACCGAATACGAGGAGATCGTCGCCTCGGGGATCGTGCTCCAGATCGATGCCCCCGATCTCGGGATGGGGCGGCACACCATGTACAAGGACCGCTCCGAGACCGACTACCTGTCGCTGGCGGAGAAGCACATCGAAGTGCTGAACCACGCCCTGCGGAACGTGCCCGCCGACCGGGTGCGCATGCACATGTGCTGGGGCAACTACGAAGGCCCTCACCACCACGACATCCCCATGCGGCAGCTCCTGCCGGTGGTGGCCAAGGCCAAGCCCCAGGCCCTGCTGTTCGAGGCCGCCAATCCCCGCCACGCCCACGAGTGGAAGGTGTTCGAGGAGGTCCCGATCCCAGAGGACAAGATTCTGATCCCAGGCGTGATCACCTCGACCACCAACTATGTCGACCATCCCGAGCTGATCGCCGAGCGGCTGGTGCGCTTCGCCGGCATCGTGGGCAGGGAGCGGGTGATCGCGGGCTCGGACTGCGGATTCTCGACCTTCGCCGGCTTCGGCCCGGTGGATCCGGACGTCGCCTATATGAAGTTCCGCGCCATGGCCGAGGGCGCCCAGATCGCCAGCCGCAAGCTGTGGAGCCGCTGAGGCGCCACAATCTGCTACTCACAATCCCGCCAGGGGTAAGGCCCCCTTCCACAACAGCCTGAAGGTTCCCTCCCGAATGAGTGACGTGCTCGACCGGTCCAAGGCCGGCATCACCCCCATTCCCCAGCCCGAGCCGGGCCTGACGCCCGACAAGATGGTCGAGCGCGCGCGGGGCCTGCGCGAGATGCTGCGCGCCCGCCAGGAGGAGTCCGACGAACAGGGCTGGTACGGCGAGGAGATCCACCAGGCGATGAAGGACGCCGGCCTCTATCGGGTGGTTCAGCCCAGGATGTTCGGCGGCTACGAATTCGAGCCCAAGACCCTGCTGAAGATCGTCATCGAGATCGCCCGCGGCCATCCGTCATCGGGCTGGTGCTATTGCCTCGGCTCCTCCCATGCCCTGATCGCGGGCTCGCACTTCGACGCCGAGACCCAGGCGGAGCTGTTCGGCCCGGAAGGCGACTTCCGTGCGCCTCACCGGGCCC
>CAZTMF010000060.1:0-11891 GCA_964614675.1 uncultured Caulobacteraceae bacterium
GCTGCTTCTGCACCCGGTCGACCAGGTAGCGCTCGGCCACGGCCCAGCGGTCGCCCGCTTCGTCGAGGTACGGCCGATAGCGGTCGCGCAGGGTGTCCAGGGTCTCGAGGGTGTCCTGCGTCACGCGCGAGGCGTGACCCTTCAGGTCTTCCAGCGTCGAGTCGAGCTTGGCGCTGGCGGCGGATCCGGCCGCCTGGACAGCGTCGTCCAGAGCAGGCTGGGCGCGAGAATTGGCGGGCATGGTGATTCCTCCGGTCCGAAAAATACGGCGGACGAGCCGGTAACGCCATCTTGATCGTTGTGTTCCACCTCATTCTTGGCCTTGCGGAAGATCAAGACTCATCTTGCGTCGGGGCGCTTTTTTAGGGTCTTACGGCGCGCCCGCCGTAAGCGCCGGCAAAACGAAGGCTGATGTGATCGAACGTTCGATCTCGCCTGGACGACCTGTAGCGCCCGCGGATTCGGAACGGGTCCGGCGTCTGCTCGATCTCGCCCTGACCATGTCGGGCGCCGCGCGCGCCTTGCTCGTCGACACCGATGGCGTGGTGATATCGGCCGCCGGCGCACCCTTGCGCGGCGCTTCCGACGCCGACCTCGCCCGGGTCGCCGCCGGCCCGCGGGGGCCGGTCAGGGGCGCGCCCTTCTACGCCGCCGCGCCCGTCGTCGATGCTTCGGGGATCCGCCGCGGCGCCCTCGCCGTCGCCGCCGGCGAGGTCTTGGCCGCCCCGCCCCGCCTGAACGAGAGCCTGCAGAGCGTGGCCGCGCTCTGCGCCGAGGCCCTGGCCGGGGACGGCGTCGACGGCCTGGCCGCCAGCGAGCGCAACGCCCTGGTCGCCGAGATCGACCATCGGGTGCGCAACGTGCTCTCGGCCGTGCAGTCCATGGCCTCGCAATCGGCCCGCCGCGCCGGCTCGCTCGACGGCTTTCTCAAGGCGTTCAGCGGACGGCTGAAGGCCATGGCCTCGGCGCACGAGCTGCTGACCGCCACCCGCGGCCGCGGCGCCTCGATCCAGGACCTCGCCACAGGCGCTCTCTCGAACATGGCCCCCGGCCAGACCCGCTGGGAGGGCCCGGACCTGTTCCTGACGTCCAGGGCCGCTTCGGCCCTGTCCCTGGCCCTGCACGAGCTTTCGGTGAACGCGGTCAAGCATGGCGCCCTGTCGCGCGAGACCGGGCGCGTCTCCGTGCGCTGGAGCGTGACCGACAACGGCGGCTTCGAGCTGGAGTGGACCGAAACCGGCGGGCCCCAGATCCCGGCCTCGGTCCAGCGCGGCTTTGGCGCGGTGCTGCTCGAGGAGGTCGCCGCGCGCGAGCTCGAGGGCCAGGTCACCATGGACCTGCGATCCAGCGGCCTTCGCGCCCGGATCGAGGCCGGGCCGGCGGCCCTCGCCGAGATAGGTCCGACCGGCGTCAAGATCGCGCGACCCGAGCCCGAGGCCGTTCCCCTTCGTCCGACGTCGTCCGTGAACGGCCACCCGGGGAAGATCGAGGGCATGAGGGTGATCATCGTCGAGGACGCCATCCTTCTCGCCATGGAGCTGGAGGCGGGGCTCCTGGAGGCGGGCGTCGAGGTGGTCGGCACTGCGGCCCTGGTCGACGAGGCCATGGCCCTGGTCGACACGCCGATGGATGCGGCGGTCCTGGACTGCAACCTGAACGGCGAGTCGGTGATCCCGGTGGCCCAGGCCCTGGCCGCGCGCGGCGTGCCCTTCCTGTTCGCCACTGGCTACGGCGAAAGCCGAGGCGCGCCCGAGGGCTTCGACGCGCCCATCATCCGCAAGCCCTACGACGTCGCCCAGATCACCTCGGCCCTCGCCGAAATCACCGGCCGAAGCTGACTCTCCACACTCGCTTCACGGGGCAGGTGAAACGGCGTCCGGCTGCCGGTCCGGATGGGCCGCGGCGAAGGCGCTCGTCGCGCGGCAGCGCTCGGCGACCTCGCGGATCAGGGGATAGGGCCCCAGGTCCACGCCGAAGCGTTCGGCCGCGTAGACCTGGGGGACCAGGTAGCAGTCGGCCAGGGTCGGCGACGAGCCCCACGAGAATCCTTGGCCGCGCCGGGCGATCAGGGTCTCCAGCGCGGTGAAGCCGTCGCCGATCCAGCGCGCCTCCCAGGCCGAGATCTGCTCGTCCGAGGCGGAAAGCTCGCGCTTCAGCATCCGCAGGACCCTCAGGTTGTTCAGCGGGTGGATGTCGCAGCCGACCAGGGCGGCCATGGCCCTGACCTCGGCCCGTCCGCGGCTGTCGGACGGCAGCAGCGGAGGCGCCGGGTGGGCGTCCTCCAGCCATTCCAGGATCGCCGGGCTCTGGATCAGCACGCCGTCGGGCGTCTCCAGCGCCGGGACCAGGCCCTGGGGATCGAGCTCCCGATAGGGCGCTCGGCCCTGATCGCCGGCCAGCAGGTTCACCGGCCGGATCTCGTAGACCAGCCCCTTGAGGTTCAGGGCGATCCGCGTGCGATAGGAGGTTCCCGAACGCCAGTAGCCGTGCAGCACTATACCCATGGCCGCCGTCCCTATCTTCACCTGCGAGAGTGCGCTTTGTTTCCGGCGCGGGTCCAGCTATGCCGATGGACGCGCGCCGCAGCGTGGCGCGAGAGAGGCGCCTGGCAGATGCTGATCGTCGAGAGCCTGACCCACGTATACGACAACGGTGTCAAGGCGCTGGACGACGTCGACCTCGTGATCACCCAGGGCATGTTCGGCCTTCTGGGCCCGAACGGCGCGGGCAAGTCCACCCTGATGCGGATCATCGCCACGCTGCAGATCCCGACTTCCGGCCACGTGCGCTTCAACGGCGTCGACGCCCTGGCCGACCCCGACGCCGTGCGGCGGATGCTGGGGTACCTGCCCCAGGATTTCGGAGTCTATCCGCGGGTCTCCGCCTACCGGATGCTCGACCACCTGGCGGTGCTGAAGGGGCTGTCGGTCCACTCCGAGCGCAAGGCTGCGGTCGAGGGGCTGCTGGTCCAGGTGAACCTCTGGGACGTGCGCCACAAGGCCCTGGCGGGCTTCTCCGGCGGCATGCGCCAGCGCTTCGGCATTGCCCAGGCCCTGCTCGGCCAGCCCAAGCTGATCATCGTCGACGAGCCCACCGCCGGCCTCGACCCGGAAGAGCGCAACCGCTTCCTGAACCTCCTGGCCGACATCGGCGAGAACGTGGTGGTGATCCTCTCCACGCACATCGTCGAGGACGTCTCCGACCTTTGCCCCGCCATGGCGATCATCTCCGGCGGCCGGATCATCCGCCAGGGCGCCCCGACCGAGCTGGTCCAGAGCCTGAAGGGCCGGGTCTGGCGCAAGTCGGTGCCCAAGGGGGCTCTGGACGACTACCGCGCCCGCTATGACGTGATCTCCAACCGCCTGTTCGCGGGCCAGACGGTGATCCACGTCCTGTCCGACGCCGATCCCGGCGACGGCTTCGAGCCCATCGGCGGCAATCTCGAGGACCTCTATTTCTCGACCCTGACGTCGAACCGCCGAGCGGCTTGAGACTGGAACCCGGCATGTTCGCAAAGGTCGCGAGCTTCGAGTTCCGCTACCAGCTGCGCCAGCCGGTGTTCTGGGTCGCGACCGTCGTCTTCTTCCTTCTGACCTTCGGGGCCACCGCCGCCGACCAGGTGCACATCGGCGGCGACTCGAGCTTCGTCCACAAGAACTCGCCCTTCGTCATCGCCCAGATCAACATGGTCTGGGCCCTCTTCTTCATGTTCGTGACCACGGCCTTCGTGGCCAATGTCATCGTACGCGACGAGGAGACCGGCTTCGGGCCGATCGTCCGCACCACCCGGATCACCAAGTTCGACTATCTCCTCGGCCGCTTCACCGGCGCCTTCGCCGCCAGCGCGCTGGCCTTCCTGCTCTCCGCGCCCCTACCGATCATCGTCGGCTCGTTCATGCCCTGGGTCGATCCGGAGACCATGGGGCCCCTGAAGCTCTGGCCCTATGTCTACGCCTATGTGGTCCTGGCCCTGCCGGGGATCCTGATCACCAGCGCGGCCTTCTTCGCGCTCACCACCATCACCCGCTCGATGATGGCCACCTACCTGGGCGTCGTCGCCTTCTTCGTGCTCTGGTTCGTCAGCCGCCTGTGGGCCCGGCAGCTGGAGCTGGAGACCCCGGTCGCCCTGCTCGATCCCTTCGGCTTCAGCGCCTTCGGCCTGGCCACCAAGTACTGGACCGCCACCGAGCGCAACGCCCTGACGCCCGCGATCACCGGCATCCTGCTCTGGAACCGGCTGCTGGTCCTGGGCCTCAGCGCCGGCTTCATCGCCCTGGCCTACGCCCTGTTCAGGTTCGGCGAGCGTACGGGCCGCGTCCGCAAGGAAAGAGGCTCCCGGGGCGCGCCCGAGGCGGCATCCGCGCCCGAGATCGCCGTCCGGCGCGTGGCGCCCCGCTTCGGCGCCTCGGCCGCCCTCCAGCAGCTCCTCGTGCGCACCCGGCTGGACGTCGGGCAGGTCCTGCTGAGCCCCGGCTTCGTGGTCCTGTTGGTGCTGGGCCTGATCAACTGCGGCGCCAATCTCTGGCTGGTCGACGAGATCTACGGGACCGGCGTGCACCCGGTCACCCGGGTCATGATCCAGCAGCTCAACGGCGCCTTCACCATCTTCCCGGTGATCATCGCCATCTACTACGCGGGCGAGCTGGTCTGGCGCGAGCGCGAGCGGCGCACCCACGAGATCGTCGAAGCCACGCCCGTGCCCGACTGGGCCTTCATCGCCCCCAAGACCCTCGCCATCGTGCTGGTGCTGATCGCCACCTTGCTGGTCAGCGTGCTGGCGGGCCTCCTCGTGCAGACGCTCAAGGGCGGAGCCCCGTTCGAGCTCGGCAAGTACCTGTGGTGGTACGTCCTGCCGAACGCCGCCGACTGCGCCATGATCGCCGCGCTCGCAGTGTTCCTGCAGGTGATCACCCCCCACAAGTTCTTCGGCTGGGGGGCGATGGTGCTCTACATCGTCGCCACCACCGCGATCCCGGCGATGGGCTGGGAGCACAAGCTCTACATCTTCGGCGCCGCCCCCGAAGTGCCGCTGTCGGACATGAATGGCCAGGGGCGGTTCTGGGTCGGGGCCTGGTGGTTCCGCGTCTATTGGCTCGCCTTCTCCCTGCTGCTGCTGGTCCTGGCCTATGGTCTCTGGCGGCGCGGGGTCGAGACCCGGCTCCTGCCCCGGCTGGCGCGCCTGCCGCGGCGGCTGCGCGGCGGGGCGGGGATCCTGGCGTTCGCGTGCCTGCTGGTCTTCGCCGGATCGGGCGTCTTCATCTTCATCAACACCAACGTCTGGAACTCCTACCGCAGCTCCAAAGACGACGACCGCTGGCAGGCCGACCTCGAGAAGGCGTTGCTCAGGTACGAGACCACGCCCCAGGCCAAGATCGTCTCCGAACGCCTGGACGTGGACATCCGGCCCCACGTCCCTTCGGCGATGACCCGCGGCGTCTATGTGCTGGAGAACAAGACCGGTCAGCCGCTCCGCGAGATCCACGTGCGCTTCCCGCGCGACCTGGTCGTCAGGGGCGTCTCCATCGAGGGCGCCCGGCCCAAGGCCACCTTCGACAAGTTCAACTACCGGATCTTCGCCTTCGACACGCCCATGGCGCCGGGCGAGCAGCGGCGCATGGCCTTCGAGACGGTGCTGACCCAGAAGGGCTTCAAGAACTCCGGCAACCAGACCTCGGTGGTGGACAACGGGACCTTCCTGAACGACCGTGCGATCTCGCCCACCATCGGCATGGACCGCCAGGGTCTGCTGCAGGACCGGCGCAAGCGCCGCAAGTACGGCCTGCCGGCCGAGCTGCGCATGCCGAAGCTGGGGACCCCCGGGGCGGACCAGTACAACGCCTTGAGCCACGACTCCGACTGGGTGACCGCCGACATCCGCGTCACCACCGACGCCGACCAGATCCCCATCGCCCCGGGCCAGGCCATCTCGGAACGGGTGTCCGGCGGCCGGCGGACGGTGGAATTCCACACCGTGGCGCCGATCCTGAGGTTCTTCTCGATCCAGTCCGCCCGCTACGCGATGCGCCGCACCCAGGACGGGCCGATCGACCTGTCCGTCTATTACGACCCTGCCCACGCCTGGAACGTCGAGCGCATGATCAAGGCGGCGCGGGCCTCCTTCGCCTACTATCAGGCCAACTTCAGCCCCTATCAGTTCCGCCAGCTGAGGTTCCTGGAGTTCCCGGCCTTCGACGGCTCCTTCGCCGAATCATTCGCCAACACCGTGCCCTGGTCGGAGCAGATCGGCTTCATCGCCGACCTGCCCAAGTCGTCCGACAAGATCGACTACGTCACCTACGTCGGGGCCCACGAGATCGGTCACCAATGGTGGGCCCACCAGGAGATCGAGGCCGACGAGCAGGGCGGCGCCATCCTGTCGGAGACCTTGGCCCAGTATTCGGCCCTGATGGTGATGAAGCACATGTACGGGCCGGACATGATCCGGCGCTTTCTGCGCTACGAGCTGGACCGCTATCTCGCCTCGCGCGGCGGCGACGTGATCCCCGAGCAGCCGCTCGAGAAGGTCGAGGGCCAGGACTACATCTATTACCGCAAGGGCTCGCTGGTGATGTACCGGCTGCAGGACGAGCTCGGCGAGGACGTAGTCAACCGCGCCCTGCGCAACTTCCTGACCAGGTTCGCCTTCAAGGGCCCGCCCTATCCGACCTCGCTGGACCTGATCGCCGCCTTCCGCGCCGTGGCGCCGCCGGACAAGCAGGCTCTGATCACCGACCTGTTCGAGAAGATCACCCTCTACGACCTGAAGGCGGTGAAGGCGTCCTCGAAGAAGCTTGAAAATGGGCAATACGACATCACCCTGACGGTGACGGCCAAGAAGCTGTACGCCGACGGCGCCGGCCACGAGACCGCCGCGCCGATGAACGAGACCCTGGACGTCGGCCTCTTCACCGCCGAACCCGGCAAGCCCGGCTTCGCCGCCAAGGACGTGGTCCAGATGACGCGTCTGCCGATCCACTCGGGAACCCAGGCCTTCGAACTGGTCTCGCCCCGCCCGGTCCGCTTCGCGGGCGTCGACCCCTACAACAAGCTCATCGACCGCAACGCCGACGACAATGTAGTGCGGGTCGGGGGCTAGTCGACCTTCACCCGCACCTTCGCTGTCGCCTTGCGGCCCTGCCCGTCCACGGCTTCCAGGTGGAAGAACCCCGGCGCCGGGGGTCGCCATAGCGGCTTGCCGGTCAGGCGGTCGGTCCCCAGCGGCTGGCCGTCGACGTACCAGCTGAGATCCTCGCCCTCGGCGGAGAGCACCAGGCCGCGGGACCTGGCGCCGAGGCCATCCACCTCGACCGTCGCGCCGTCCGGCGGGAAGATCAGGCGCGGGCCCTCGCCGACAGGCTGCAGGCTGGCGAGCGCCGGAGGGGCGTCCCTCGGTGCGATGGGATGGGCGGCGCCGGGCGGCACCATGATCAGGTCGGCGGCGTCGAACAGCAGGGGCAGAGCGGCGTCGCGTCCGGTCAGGCCGCCCCGGGCGCCGCCGTCGGCGCGGCCGGTCCAGACCACGATGGCGTCGCCGCCGACCACGCCCGCCGCCAGGGCGTCGCGGAAGCCGTAGGAGGTGCCGGTCTTGAACGCCATGCGGGGCCCGAGCCTCGTCAGGGCGGCGGGGACCCGGCCCGAGGGCGCAGGGGTCTCGCGCAGGATGTCCAGCACCTGGGCGGCGGTCTCCTTGCGCAGCAGGCGGACGCCGGGGTCCTTCAGATGCGCCTTCACGTCGGCCTCGGTGAAGGCGAGGGGTCTGGCGATCCCACCGTCGCCGAGGGCGGAATAGAGCAGGCCCAGGTCCCTGAGCCGCATCCCCTCGCCGCCCAGCGCCAGGGGCAGCCCGGCCTGGCTGGACGCCGTCCTCGGCCGCACCAGATCGACCCCCGCTTGCTGCAGCCGCGCCTCGAAGGCCGCCGGGCCCACCTTGGCCAGGGTCGCCACCGCCGGCATGTTCAAGGAATTGGTGAGGGCCTCGCGGACCGTGACCTTGCCGTGGAACACCTTGTCGAAGTTCTGGGGCAGGTAGTCGTCGAACCTGCGGGGAGCATCGTCCACCAGGGTGTCGGGGGCAGCGATGCCGTCGTCGAAGGCGAAGCCGTAGATGAAGGGCTTCAGGGTCGAGCCGGGCGAACGCAGCGAACGCGTCATGTCCATCCAGCCGCCGGCCCGCCCCAGCCCCGCCGAACCCACCAGCGCCCGCACCGCGCGCGTCCTCGTCTCCACCACCAGGATCGCGGCGGTGGTCTCCGGCCCCTGGCTCTTCACGGCGTTGGCGGCCAGGGTCTCCAGCCGGGCCTGCAGGGGCGCGTCGATGGTCGAGACGATCGAGGCCTGGTCCGTGGACGCCGTCGCCGCCAGCTCGCCCGCGACATGCCAGGCCAGGGCCGGGAACCGGGCCCGGTGCGGCAGGGGGTCGGATGAGGCTTCCTCGCCGTCCTGGCCGCTCAGAAGCCCCGCCTTGACCAGCCGGTCCAGCACCCTGCCCCGGGCCCGGGCGGCGGCCTCGGGATGGCGGTCGGGCCTGCGCGCCTCGGGCGACTGGGGCAGGGCGATCAGCAGCGCCTGCTCCCCCGGCGTCAGGGTCTCGGGCTCGTGGCCGAAATAGGCGAGAGAGGCGGCCCGCACCCCCTCCAGATTGCCGCCATAGGGCGCCAGGGTCAGATAGGCCGCCAGCATCTGCCGCTTGGTCAGCCGCGCCTCGAGCTGGAAGGCCCGGAGCATCTCGATCAGCTTGGCGAAGACGGTCCGCCGGTGCGGTTCCAGCAGCCGCGCGGTCTGCATGCTGAGCGTCGACGCCCCCGAGACGACGCGCCCGTGCGTGACCGCGGCGCCGATGGCCCGGACCACGGCCATGCCGTCGACCCCCGGATGTCCGGCGAACCGCGCGTCCTCCAGGGCCAGCAGCCTGCGGACGAAGGACGGATCGGTGCGGTCGAGATCGGCGCGGATCCGCCAGCGGCCCTTCTCGACGGGCAGGGCGCGGAGCCAGGCGCCGGTGTGGTCCAGCACCACCGGCGAGGCGTGCTCGGCCCGGGCGAGAGGCGGCGGGAAGATGGCGTCGAGGGTGACGGCGGCCGTCTGGATGGCGACCAGGGCGATGAGGGCGACCACAAATCTTCCCTCCCCCTGAAGAGAGAGAGGAGGTCTACGTTGACCCCGCATCATCAGCCCGACGGCGCGATGGTCGTGCGGCGGCCCTCCGTCCTCGCGAACAGCGCCGGCTTGTACATGGCCCTCGCCTCGGCTCCCGGCAGGTAGAAGGCCCCCGGCGTCACCGCCCGCGCCACATAGGCCACGGCAAAGCCCTTGTTCCCCTCGGCCGTCATGGCCGCCACATAGCGATCGTCGCGGCTCTCCTGCGCGCTGGCGGTGGTGAGCTTGCCCAGGAACTTGAAGGGTCCGTTCTGGGCGTCGTCGGGGCTCAGGGTCATCTCGATCTCGTAGCCGGCCGGCAGGGCGTCATCGATCACCAGGGGCAGGGCGCGGCCCTGGCCGTTGGAGCCCGAGATCCTGACGATGATCCGCTCGCCCTGGCGCAGGCTCGCCGGATCGGCGGCCCCGCCGGTGAAGCTGTAGAAGCTCTTCGACACCGTCAGCCCATGGCTCTGGGCCGAGGGCGAGGCGAGCGGCGTGCCCCTCACCGTCACCGTCCGCCAGAGCGCGCCGGTTCCGCCGTTGAGGAATTTGGCGTTGGCCAGCCGCCCGACCGCCCAGCGCGGTGCCCCGCCGGAAGCCGGCAGGCTCACCACGCCCGAGGCGTCGATGCTGATCCTGCCCGCCGCCGCCAGCATGGCGTGGGCGGCGCGCAGCAGTTGGGCCTCCTCCTGGGTGTTCAGCTCGTCGGGGTTCTTCACCGAGCCTTCCAGCCGTCCCTGCAGGCTGCGGCCAACGCCGGTCTCTCCGCCCTCGTAGGCGAGGGAGATGACCCCGGCCATGTCGCGCAGCGGGCTCTGATAGGGATCATCGAGGTCGAACCAGACCCCTGGACCGATCAGCGTCGGGCGCTTGTAGCCCACCGCCTCGGCGGCCTTCTGGAAGCCGTCATGCGAACGGGCCTTGTCGCCCATCAGGGCGAGACCGGCCGCGACCTGGGCCCGCGCCAGGGGCGAAGGCTCGGCCTTCATCTGGACGTCGTGCCACCAGCGAAGGCGGGCCAGGTCGCCCTTGCCGCCCTTGGCCAGGACATAGAGGGCGTAGGCCGAGGCGCGGCTCCTCATCCGGTCGGTGGCGGCCTTGGAGGCCTCCTTCGAGCCGGCCCACCAGTCCGGGTAGGTCATGCGGTAGGAGGCCGAGGCGTAGCCGTCGGGCCGCGACACCTGGCGCATGGCGGCCAGCGCCCGGTCGATGGCGTCCTGGGGCACGGCGATGCCCTGCTTCTGGGCCTCGATCAGGAAGTCGGTGGCGTAGGCGCCGAGCCACGGATCGGCCTCGCCGTCGCCCACCCGCCATAGGCCGAAGGCGCCGTCCAGGCTCTGGCGGTCGAGCAGCCTGCCCACCGCCTCGGTCAGCTTGGCCTTCACGCCCCTGAGCTTGGGGTCCTTGGACACCTCGCCCGCGTAGAGCAGCGGATAGGCGGTCGAGACCAGCTGCTCGGTGCAGCCATAGGGATAGCGGCTCAGCGCCACGGCGATCGGCGCCGGGTCGAATCCCCGGAACGGCGAATAGCTCACCTCCATGGTCACGCTGCCGGCCATCAGTCCGCGCATCAGTTCCGCCGAGGGCGTGAAGGCCTCGCCCGGCTTCTGCAGCTCGGTGAAGGTGCGGGTCTCGGCCCCCCATCCCAGGCGCGTCTGCAGGGGATAGGTCTTCAGCTGCGAGAAGCCCGGGCCGGTGACCTGGAAGTTCACCTGGCTGATCCCGGCGCTGGACGGCGCCTTCAGGGGCGCCCGCTCGATCACGTGCTGGCCCAGCATCAGGTCGTAGAGCTTCTTGAACGGCGAGAGGATCCCGCCCGTGGCGGTGATCTGGGTCATGTACTGGCCGACCTTGCCCTCCAGGTTGTTCAGCTCGAGCGTCGCGAAGGCGTTGTCGCCGGGCGCCAGGAAGCGCGGCAGCGACAGGTCGGCGACCACGGGCTCTCGTACGGTCATGTCCTTGGCGCCCCCGCCGACGGCGTCGTCGGTCCAGGCCACCGCCATGATCCTGAGCTGGCCGTTGAACTCGGCCTGGGCGGGCAGGTGGACGGTCACGCGGCCGTCCGGCCCGGTCATCACCACGCCCGACCACAGGGCCACGGTCTTGATCGGCGTGACGGTCAGTCCCTCGCCGCCGATCTCGTCGCCGCCGAAGCTGACGTTCACCGGCGCCCCCAGATTGGGGTCCAGCAGCCGGCCGTAGTCGTCGCGGTAATCGACGCCCAGGGCCCGCTTGCCGAAGTACCATTTCACCGGATCGGGGCTCTCCTGCTTGGTCAGGCGCAGGATCCCTTCGTCCACCGCCGCCACGGTCACCCGCGCCCTCTGGCCGAAGCCCAGGCCGCGCACCTGCACGGGCACGTCGATGCCGGCGTGCGACAGGATCTTGTCCGGCGTTCCGACGTCGACGGTCAGCTTCCGCCCCTTGGCGTCCAGCGGCACATAGACGAGGCCCAGCGCCCGGTGCGGCCGGGGCGACGAAACCGGGTCGCGCGGCTGGATCACCGTCACCAGCACATAGGCGCCTCCGCCCCAGAGGTCCGAGCTCTTCAGCCGCACGGTCGCGCCGGCCTTGCCGACGCTCAGGGTCTTGAAGTCGATGACGTGGTCGGTGGCGATCGCCACCTGGGCCTCGCCGGCGTATGGCGCTTTGAGCGTCACATCCACCCAGTCGCCCTGGGCGTAGGTCTTGGTTCCGGCCGAGACGCGGACCACGTCCGGCGCCTCGGTGTTCTGGGCCGGCGCGCCCCAGCC
>CAZTMF010000061.1:0-11587 GCA_964614675.1 uncultured Caulobacteraceae bacterium
CCGCCATCCGGCGGACACCAGCTAAGCGGACGTCCTGAAGGACCGCAATGGGTGGATTGGAGACGTCGCCAACGGGCAGGGGCCCGTGATGATCGCCGCAAGCTTAGTATGTCCCCCTAGAAGAACTTTCCTTCGGCCGGGCAAGGCTGTCCTTCTCCGTAGCCGGTCTTGGTGTCCTTGTCGTAGACTCGACAGGGCGAAAAGCTCGACGCCACCGCCTGAAACGCTTTCATGTCCTGGTGGAGGCGCTTCCGGGTCGTGACCAGAGCCACTTCTACCCACGCCGGAGCGTCGGCCACGTAGCGCGCGCTCACGGACAGCCGGAGATCGTGGCCCTGCCTCGCGAGGCAGACGCGGCGCGACTTGCCGACGAAGATCAGCCGGCCTGAAGCGATCTTGCATGGGGCCGGGCCGGTTCCGAGGTCGTCCAACCAGTACGCGTAGAACACTTCGACCCTGGATACGTCATCGGAGAAGGAACGGCTGCCCGATGGATAGCCCGCACCACCGCAGGTTCTAGGGGCCTGAAGAAAGACGACTGTCCCATGATTTGATCCGACCCAATCATCGGGGAGCGGGCAGATCGTGGCTCCTGGCGGGCTCCGAAACGTGACCGCGTAATTGCCGCCAACAAAAACGGGCGGTGCAGGCATCGGAGCCAATGCGGCGGCCAAGACGAGCGCGAACAATATCGAATATCCTCGAAGCCTTGCGAGTATGATCGCGGCATGAACTTCCGCAACGGGTCGGGGGCCGTCGTTGGCCGGTCGGCCGAAAGTCGCCTTCCCGGCCACGACGAAGCGATCCGAAGATGGCGATTGCGGCCGGAACGCCGCCGATTGCGCGCCGGCGTTGCGGCGGCCTCCTGGCCATGGGTCTTAAGTTCGACAACGAGGCGACGACGCAGGTCTGTCGGTCCGCCTGACCTCCTCGCTGGAATACCGGCGGCGCTGTCCGCCGCTGCGCGGGGACAGCAGCTGCACCAGCAAGTGGCCCCCCTATACGCCCTCGGCCTGCTGCGAACTGCGCACCGACAAGGCCGACAGGAAGACCGTCTGGTTCAAGGTCTACAACAACGGCAACCTGTGCTTCGACGGCGAGAGAAGGGCCCCGCAATACGACCCTCCGCGCGGCGAGCCGAAATGGTGATCAGCTACGACGTCCAATAGCGACAGGGGGCCTGGCCGACCGACTCGGGGTGAGACAGCGCAGCGCGCCGACAGGCGCAGAAACACGCGGGCGGGATCACCCGCCCGGGCGCGCCAGGTTGTCCCCTCCCTCGATCCGCTGGCGGCCAAAGGCCGTGTCGAGGAGGCGGAGGCTGTCCTCGCGGGGGAGCGGGATGGGGTGGGGCGTCAGCGACAGCTCCATGACCTTGTCGTCGCTGTAGGCCGGCCAGGTCGGCAGGCCGGGGCCGTTGGGATCGCCGGTGCGGGCGAAGTTCACCCAATAGGCGGAGAGCGTGTCGCTCAGCGCCCGTTCCTGGGCGGTCCAGGGGAAATCGATGAAGTGCTGGGTGCGGAAGACGAAGGGCAGCTCCGAGCCGTGATAGGCGCCCATGGCCACGCCGTCCGCGCGCGGCGGGGCCGGCGGCGCGTGGGTGTTGAACCAAAGGTAGGAGTTCCTCATGCCGGCCTTGGCGTTCAGCCGCACCCAGGCCCGCGCCTGCCAGAGAACCGCGTCGGCGGTGGCGTGGCCGTTGGGGCGCCCGGGCGGCCCGTAGAGCCGCTCCGCCTCGGCCGTCTCGGCTTGGGTGCGGGGATGGATCCAGCCCTGGTCGGGGCTGAGGACGGTCCATTCGTCGGCCGAGGCGCCGGCCATCAGCGGGACCCTGGTCTGCCGGCCCGAGGCGAAGATGTCGTAGATCTCGCCAGGGAAGACGTAGCCGTCGTTCTCCATGATCCAGAACTTCGGCGGCGCGTCGGCCAGGGTCTGGGCGGGGAGTTTGCGCAGGTCGGCCAGCGATCCCGCCCCCAGGCGCTTCATGTAGTCCTGCCCATACTGGTTGGCCTGGGCCACGGTTCTCAGACGCCAGATACCGGCGGACGGATTCATATCGGCCCCGCTGTGCCCGATCGCCCGCTGGAACAGTCCCCTCGCCAATGGCGTGGCCTGCAGTGCATTGACCGAGGCGCTGCCCGCGGACCAGCCGATGAGGGTGACCTTGCCCGGATCGCCGCCGAAGCCGGCGATGTTCGCCCGCACCCACTTCAGGGCGGCGATCTGGTCCAGCAGTCCGTAGTTGCCCGAGACGTGGTGCGGCGATTCCGCGGCCAGCTCGGGAAGGACGAGGAAGCCCAGCGGCCCGAGCCTGTAGTTGAGCGTGACGACGACGACCCCCTTCTGCGCCAGGTCGGCCCCCTGGTTCATCAGGCTGGATCCGGAGCCTTCCATGAAGCCGCCGCCGTGGATCCAGACCATGACCGGCATCGGCTTCGCCGGCTTTCCGGCGGGCCTCCAGATGTTGAGGTAGAGGCAGTCCTCGCTGAACCGCTCGTCCGGGATCTCGGGGTAGAGGATGCTGCTACCGCGCCGGGTCACCTGGGTGCAGCTGGGTGAGTAGCCCCCGGCGTCGAGGGGTCCCGCCCTGGGCGGCAGCGGCTGGGGTTCGCGCCAGCGCAGCGCGCCGACCGGCGGCGCGGCATAGGGAATGCCGAGGAAACGATCGACGCCCGGGACGGCGTCGCGCCGGCCGCGCACGAGCTCCGCCCCCAGGCGGACGACGGGATCCGAACCGGTCGCAGACTGCGCCGACGCCGGCAGGACCGCGACCGCGGCCAGGAGCACGGCCAGGGCCGCGAGGCGCTTCCAACGCGAAGAGACTGGCGTCATGTTCGGAGGATCTTCTCTATCGCCCGCCCCTTGGCGAGCTCATCGACGAGCTTGTCCAGGCAGCGGATCTCTCGCATCAGCGGTTCGGCGATCTCCTCGACACGAACGCCGCAGATCACGCCCTTTATCTGGTCCCTGGCCGGGTGCGGGTCGGGGGCCTGGGCGAAGAAGGTCTCGAAGTCCGATCTCCTGGCGATCTGGGCGTCGAGCTCTTCCTGGCTGAAGCCCGTCAGCCAACGGATGATCTCGTCGACCTCGGCCTTGGTGCGCCCCTTGCGCTCCGCCTTGGCGACGTAGAGCGGATAGACGCTGGCGAAGCTGGTCGTGTAGATTCGATGCTTGGTCATCGCCCCCCGGCCCTCGCTTCAGTCGTCGATCGCCTGATAGGCCAGGGTCCAGAAGTCGGCGAAGAAGCCGGCCAGGTTCGGGCCGAAGCCCAGGCGCTGGGTCATCAGGATGCAGACCATGTCCTCGGCGGGGTCGGAAGCCCAGCTGGTGCTGAAGGCGCCGTCCCAGCCGAAGCGTCCGGGGCTCGAGGCCACGTTGTCGCGGCGGGTGACCATCGAGACGCCGAAACCCCAGCCGCGGTTGTCCCAGAAGCCGGGGAAGAAGGGCGAGGCCGCCTTCTGCTCAGGCGTCATCTGGTCGGTGGTCATGGCCTGGACGGTGGGCCGCGACAGGATCCGCTCCTTCCCGAGCTTGCCGCCGTTCAGCATCATCTGGCCGAACGCCAGATAGTCGTCGACGGTGGAGACCATGCCGCCGCCGCCGGCCGGGAACATGGGCGGGCTCGCCCAGCTGCTCGACGCCGGCTCGTCGTAGGGCTCGAGCTGTCCGGTCTTGGGATCGGTCGAATAGCAGGTGGTCAACCGGTCCATATTCTTCTTGGGCACGTGGAAGCCGGTGTCCTTCATGCCGAGCGGCTCGAAGATCCGTTCCTTGAGGAAGGCCTCGAAGCCCATGCCGGCGGCCCGGGCGATCAGCACGCCCAGGACGTCCGAGCCCGTATGGTACATCCAGCGCTCGCCCGGCTGGTGCATCAGGGGCAGGCCGCCCAGCTGCTTGATCCAGGCGTCGGGCGCATGCGGGGTCGGCGGCTTCAGCCCCATGATCTGGCGATCCGCCATGGCCTTCTGGATCGGCGAAGGATCGCCCGGCGGCCCGACGACCATGCCGAGGCCGAGGCGAAAGGTGAGCAGGTCCCTGAGGGTGATCGGGCGGTTGGCCGGGACGGTGTCGTCCAGCGGCCCCTTGAGGTCCTTCAGCACCTGGCGATCGCCGAGCTCAGGCAGCAGCCGGTCCACCGGCTCGTCGAGACGGAGCTTGCCCTCCTCGACCAGGATCATGGCCGCGGCCGCAGTGATCGGCTTGGACATGGAGGCGATGCGGAAGATCGAGTCGCGCTCGAGCTTGGCCCCGGTCTCCTTGTCCTTGGCGCCGACCACGTCGATCACGGTCTCGCCGCGGCGATGGATCAGGGTGATGACGCCGGGCAACTCCTCGGCCTCCACCGACCGCTTGGCCGCTGAGTGCAGGCGCTTGAGCCGCGCGTTCGACAGGCCGCTCTTGGACATGGTTTCCGCCTTTTCCTTGATCGTTCGATTGGTGGAACGCCGCCGAAGCCGCGTCAAACAGGTCCGTTCGCTTCAGGCCGTTGTCGCCAGGTCCGACGGCTCGTCGATGTCCAGGACCACCCCGGCGTCATCGGTGTCGATGAGGGTCATCCGGCCGCCGAGACCCGCCAGCACCCCGGCCGCGCCGCGGTCGCCCTCGAGCTTCAGCAACTGGGGAAACAGGGCCCTGGCGATCGCCACAGGGTGCCCACGCCGGCCGGCGTGGCGCGGCGCGGCGGCGAGCGCGCCGGCGGCCAGGGCGTCGGCGAGCGGCTGGGCCAGGCTGGCGGGAACGCCCGGCATGTCGCCGAGGAACAGCAGCATCCCCCGCGCCTCGGCCGGCAGGCTCTCCACGCCCGCGCGAAGCGACGCGGACAGGCCCTCCGCATGGCCCTGGGCATGCACGATCCTGAGCCGCGCGCCGTCCGGACGGCCCGCCGCGAAGGCGAGGGCGCAGGCCTCGACGGCCTCCGCATGGGCCCCGGTCACCAGGGTCACGGTCCGGACCGGCGCGGAGAAAGCGGCGGCGAGGGCGCCGTGGAGGATCGGGGCGCCGCGCCAGGTCTCGAGCAGCTTGGCCCCGCCGAAGCGCGCGCCCTGGCCCGCGGCCAGGACCACGGCATGGAGGTCCGGGCCCGCTGGGGCGGCCGGCCAGCCCTGCGCCTGCTCGCGGGCGCGCAGCACCTGGACGATCTCGCCGATCACCGAGATGGCGATCTCCCAGGGGGATTTTCCGGCCAGGGCCAGGCCGATGGGAGCGTGCAGCCGGCCGATCTGGGCGTCCGACAGGCCCCTCGCCCTCAGCCGCGCCAGCCGTTCGCCCAGCCGGCGCTTGCTGCCGAGCACCCCGGCGTAGCCGGCGTCGGAGTTCAGGGTCGCGACCAGCGCCTCCTCGTCGACATCCATGTCGTGGGTGGCGACGCAGACATAGGTCCACGGGTCGAGGCCGGTCTCCGCCAGGGCCTCGGCCGGGCGCGAGCGGAGATACCGGACATCCTTCAGGGGCGGCGGCGACGTCGGCCCCTTGGGCCTGACTAGCGCAGCGTCCAACCCGACCTGGGCGCCCAGGGCCGCCATGGCAAGGGCGGGCGGATCCGAGCCGAACACGACCAGGCGGCCGACCGGGTCATATCTGCGGAACATGGCGAAGGGCTCGGCCTCGGCGCCGCCGACGCCGCCCTGCTCGGCCAGGCGCAGCGCCGCCCGGAGCGGCTTCGGCAGGTTGGCGGCGTCCTCGCCGGGCGCCAGGCAGGCGTGGAAGGCGCCGTCGGTCAGCCAAAGGGCGGGCCGGCGCGCCCGCATGAGCTCGATCAGGCGCCGGGCGGCCGGGTCGCCGGCGGCGATGCGCTCCACCAGGGCCTCGATGCGGCCGCCGCAGGGCAGGCGGACGTCGGCGGGGCCGCCTTGGCCATAGACCAGCCGGCGCGGCTCGCCCGAGGCCAGCACCGCCTGGGCGTGCAGGGCGACGTCGGCCTCGACGCAGCCGCCCGACAGATAGCCGGTGACCTGCTCGGGGCCGAACAGCATCTGGGTCCCCACGCCGCGCGGCGAGCCGCCGTCGGCGGCGAACAGGGTCACCAGGATGGCGGGCGCGCCTGCCTCGACGACGCCCTTCAGGGCGGGCCGGACATCGTCCTCGAGGCCGAAGAGCGGCCAGTCGATGTCCTGCAACTTCACCCGAAACCTCGCCTCAGTGCGCTGCCGGCGACAGCGTCCTCAGGTAGGCGATGACGTCGTCGCGCTGCTGGGAGTCGGAGACGTTGAAGCTCATCGCCGTGCCGGGAACGGCCTTGTCGGGATCGGTCAGGAAGGTCGCGAGGCTCTTGTCGTCCCAGACGATCCCCGACTTCTTCATCGCGTCCGAATACTCGAAGGCCGCGGTTCCCGCCTTGCGGCCGTAGACCCCCGAGAGTGGCGGCCCCGCGAAGCCCTGGCCGGTCAGCACATGGCAGCCCGAGCAGTTGTCCTGGAACACCTGCTGGCCCTTCTGCGGAACGCCCTGGGCCAGGGCCGGGCCAGCGGCCAGGGCCGCCAGCGCCAGCATGGAGGCCAAGCTCAACTTCGCCATGCTCATGCCTTCAGCTGCGACGCATCGACCGGCAGCGAGCGCACCCGCTTGCCGGTGGCGGCGAAGATCGCGTTGGTCAGGGCCGGGATGGCCGGCGGCAGGGCCGGCTCGCCGAGGCCCGTCGGCGGGAAGTCGGTGTTGTTCCAGTGCACCTCGACCGCCGGCGCCTCCTTCATGCGGATGAGCTGGTAGTTGTTGAAGTTGGTCTGCACCACCGCGCCATTCTGGATGGTGATCCCCTGGTGCAGGGCCGCGCCGATCCCGTCGATGCAGGCGCCGACCACCTGGTTGTCGGCTCCCGACGGATTGATCACCTGGCGGCCGCAATCCGCGGCGATCCACACCTTGAGGGGATGCACGGTCCCGTCCTCGTCGACGCGCACCTTGGCGACCTCGGCGAAGTAGCCGAGGTGGCTGTAGTAGCAGCCGAAGCCCATGCCGGTTCGGGCCGGCAGGCTGGTCTTGCCCCATCCGGACTTGGCCGCCACCAGCTCGACCACTCCGCGCATGCGGCCGGTGTGGAACTGGGGCTGCGGCCCGAAGGGTCCGGGGCCGCCTGCCGGAACCGGCAGTTCGCGGGGCTCGCCCAGCAGCTCCAACTGGAACTGGATCGGGTCGCGGCCGGCGGCGTGAGCCATCTCGTCCAGGAACGACTGGTAGACATAGGCCAGGGCGTTGGACTGCGGCGCCCGCAGGGGCCCGGTCGGCACGCCCAGAGGAATGGTCGAGCGCTCGAAGAGGACGTTGTCCAGCACCCGCGCCGGGAATTCGGTGTTGGTCATGTCGGCGCTGTTGGCGACCTGCTCGCCCTGGCCGAAGGTCACGAAGTGGTCGTGCAGGGCGGTCAGCTTGCCCGACTGGTCCAGGCCGCCCCTGAAGTAGTGGAAGCCCGCCGGCCGGTAGGACACGTCGTGCTGGATGTCGTCGGTGCGGTCCCAGAGCAGCTTGACCGGCTTGCCGACCTGCTTGGCGATCCACACGGCCTCGACCATGAAGTCGCTGGAGAGCCTGCGGCCGAAGCCGCCGCCCGAGCGGGTGATGTGGATTACAACTTGCGGCGCGCCCGGCTCGGGCTTGGGCGGCGGTCCGGACGCCGGCGGGCCGAAGGGGCTGGGCCCCGGCGGCAGCTTGAAGCCCAGGGTCTTGGCCACCAGCTGGCGGCCGGAGTCGGGGTTCTGGGTCGGACACCAGATCTCGATCTTGCCCGGCGTCACCTCGGCGGTGCAGTTCATCGGCTCCATCGGCACGTGGGCCAGGAACGGATAGGCATAGGCCGCCTCGACCACCTTGGCCGCGCCGCCGAGCGCCGCCTGGACGTCGCCGTCCTTGCGGATCACGTGGGATCCCGGCTGCTTGGAGAGGGCCTCGGCCTGGGCGGCGAAGCCGGCGCTGGACTGCCGCGCGGTCGGACTGTCGGCCCACGCCACCTTCAGCGACTTGCGCGCCTTCTGGGCCTGCCACCAGCTGTCGGCCACGATGGCCACGCCGGGGTTCAGTCCATCGAGGCTGCCGTCTCCCTCGACCACGAAGGCATGCCGCACGCCGGGCAGGGCCTTGATCTCGTCGAGGTTGGCGCTGGTCACCTTGGCCCCGAACACCGGCGCCTTGGTGTAGGTGGCGTAGAGCATCCCGGGCCGCACGACGTCGATGCCGTAGAGCGGATGGCCGGTGACGATCAGCGGATTGTCGACGCCTGCCGTCCACTTGCCGATGATCCGGTAGTCCTTGGGATCCTTCAGCTTGACCGTCGCCAGGTCGGGCGGCGGCAGGGTGCAGGCCTTGGCCGCCAGGGCGCCGTAGTTGAGCTTCTTGCCGGTCGGCATGTGCTGGACCAGCCCCGCCTCGGTGGCGCAGTCGGCGGCGCTGCACTTCCAGGTCGCGGCGGCCGCGGCGATCAGCATCTGGCGGGCGGCCGCGCCGGTGCGGCGCTGCGGATCGAAGTTCATCGGCGTGGCGAAGCTGCCGCCGGCGAACTGGGCTCCGTATTTGAAGGGATCGCTGTCGGCCTGCTCGATGCGGACGTCCTTCCAGTCGACGTCCAGCTCCTCGGCGATCAGCATGGGCAGCATGGTCTTGATGCCCTGACCGATCTCCGGGTTCTTGGCGATGATGGTGACCGTCCCGTCCGGCGCGATGCGGACGTAGGTGTTGAGCTCGGGAAGGTTCGTCTGCTCCGGGCCGAGCCAGGTCGTGGCCGCCTCGGCGGAGAGCGGCACGGTCAGGGCCAGCATCATGCCGCCGCCGGCGATGGCGCTGACCTTCAGGAAGGCGCGCCGCGAGGCGTCCTCGGGGGAGTCGTCCAGATGGGTGCGATGGGCCTTGTTCAGCATGGTCAGGCCCTCGTGTCGGCGGTGGGCAGGCCGGCGGCCTGCTTGATGGCCGCGCGGATGCGGGAATAGGTGGCGCAGCGGCAGGCGTTGCCGGTCATGGCCGCGTCGATGTCCGCGTCGGTCGGCTTGGGGTTGCGGGTCAGGAGCGCCGTGGCCGACATGATCTGGCCGGCCTGACAGTAGCCGCACTGCGGCACGTCGATCTCCATCCAGGCCGCCTGGACCCTGGAGCCCACCGGGTGGGCCGCCATGCCCTCGATGGTGGTCACCTCGCCCGCGCCCACGGCCGAGACCGGGGTCTGGCAGGAGCGGACCGCCTGGCCGTTGATGTGGACGGTGCAGGCCCCGCACTGGGCGATGCCGCAGCCGAACTTGGTGCCCTTCATGTCGAGGGCGTCGCGCAGGACCCACAGGAGCGGGGTGTCGGGTTCGACGTCCGCCGTCCGGGTCTTGCCATTGATCTTGATGGTGTAGGGCATCGCAGAGCCTGGGTTCCGGGGTCCGATTGTAAGGGGCCGTCACGAGCTGGGGAGCGGTCGCCTGTTGGCGTCCGGCTCGACGACAGCCCTTCACGCGGAATCTAGATCGCCGAGCCCCTCGAGGCCAGTGAATTGATCACGTCAATCACGATCAGACCGCGGGAGCGCAGGGCGCCCCTCCATCAAGCGGCGGCCGGGATGACACAGCAAAAAGCAGAAGGGGCGCCCTTGCGGACGCCCCTTCCCATTCTCGAACCTCGTACGAGGCCGGTCAGAAGGTCCGGCGCACGGTCACCAGCCACTGGCGCGGCGGGGCGATGTTGCCCTGCTCGCGGCCCAGCGAGCTCACCGCCAGGGCCAGCTTGCCGTAGAAGTAGACCTTGTTGGTCAGGTTGCTCACCGACAGCGAGGTCGACCACTTGCCGTCCGGCGAGTCCCAGGTCAGGCGGCCGTTCAGGGTGGTGTAGCCCGGCTGGTAATCCAGCCCGCCCGCCACGCCCGAGGGCGCGGTCGAGACCAGCGTGGCCTTGTCGGGATTGATGACGTGGCCCGCTGCGCAGGCCCCGCTGGAGTCGAAGGTGCCGTCGCAGCTGGCCGCGATCGGGATGTAGTAGACCCGCGAGATCACATTGGCGTCCAGGCGCGGAGTGATGGCGCCCCAGCCGCCGGTCTCGATCCGGTACTGCACGCCCGCCGAGAAGGTCCACTTCGGCGCCCGGGTCTGCGGGCAGAGCGAACCGTCCGAGAAGTGGGTGCAGATCAGGGTGGTGCGCGACTGCTCGTCGTCCTTCAACTGGTAGTGCAGGTAGCCCAGCGAGGAGTCGACCGTGAGGTTCGGGATCGGCCGGGCGGACAACTCGACCTCGAAGCCCTTGTTGATCGAGTTGCCGGCGTTCAGCTCGTGGAACCAGGTGGCGCCCGAGGAGTCGACGTCGGTCTTGTAGTTCTGCTGGCCGTTATCGAGCATGTAGAACACGTCGGCGTTCAACCGCACGCGGTGGTTGAGCCATTCGCTCTTGAAGCCGATCTCGTAGCTGGTGACGTCCTCGGGCCCGAACGGCACGGGCTGCAGGGCGTTCGCTGGACGCGGGCTGAAGCCGCCGCCGCGGAAGCCGGTGGAGTACAGAGCGTAGGCCATCAGGTCGGGAGTCGCCTGGAAGGACAGCTCCACCATGGGATTCCAACGGCTGGCGTGAACGTCCACCGGCACGCTGAAGTCGCCGACGCTGGTGTAGCGGTTGGTGACGCCGACGACGGCGTGCTTGCTGTCGTTGGTGTAGCGGACGCCGGCGGTCAGGTTGATCTGGTCGGTGACGTGATAGATGCCGTGGGCGAAGAAGGCGTAGTCGTCCGTCGTCTGATGGTCGTCCAGGTCGTGGTCGTAGAGACCCAGACCGTTGAGGAACGGCACGTAGGGGCTCTGGAACGACCCGGCGGGCAGGGCCGGCAGCCCCGGAGGCGTCGGCCACAGCGCATCGAAGCCGGTGTTGCGGTCGTAGGCGCGATAGTAGAAGCCGCCGAGAGCGTAATCCAACCGGCTGATGGCGCCCGTCAGCGTGACTTCCTCTGTGAACTGATTATGCCGGGTGTCGTCGTAGGTCGGGCTGTTGCCGAGCGGCGACGCGTCGCCGCGGCCGAACTCGTTCCGCCACCTGCGGTAGGCGGTGATGGTCTTCAGGTGGGCCATCGGCGAGATGTCCCAGTCCGTCGTCCCGGCGACGCCCCAGTGATCGAGGTTGTTCTCGTTGGGGACGAAGCGGCCGTCGACCGGCGAGGTGCCGTACCTGGCGTAGCTGGTGTAGGGATTGTTGGTCACGAAGCGTGAATCGTAGAGGACGCCCGCGCCGAACGCCTGTTGCGGGGTGTTGACCCAGAACTGCGGAAGCACGCCGTCGATGCCGAACGGGGGAGAGGACCCCGCGGTCACCGTCGGATGGGCCGGGTCGGCGATGTAGGTGTACTTGTCCGCCGGCGCTTCCTGGCGCTGGCGCGTGTAGTCGCCGACCAGGTTGACCTCGAACTTGTCGGAGGCGACCCAGCGCAGGGCCAGCCGCCCGGCGTTGACGCCCTCGCTGCCGAGGTGGTCGGTCACGCAGGAGCCGCCGCTCTTGGAGCCCGCGGCCGGCTGGATGTTCCCCAGGCTTCCCGCGCCATGCACGCAGACGTAGTCGAGCAGGTTGAAGTAGCCGTCGGCGTTCTTGCTCGAAAAGGCGGCGTGGAAGAACAGCTTGTCGGGCACGATCACGCCGTCCCAGGCCGCGCGGA
>CAZTMF010000062.1:0-11399 GCA_964614675.1 uncultured Caulobacteraceae bacterium
GGCGTAGAGCCGCCGGTTCACCGGTTCCAGCGGGTCCGGCGGCGAGGGCGATGCGGCCGCAGGCGCGATGTCGGGCTCGGCCGGCGCGTCGCTGGCCGGCGGGACTGGGGCGGACGCCCCCGACGCCTGCGCAGCCAGTTCGTCCGGCCCGCCGGCGAGCACGACCGGCTCGCTTCCCGACTCCGCCGATGAAGTCGAGGCTGCGTTTGCCGACTGGATGGGCGGGGCGCGGCCACATGCGGTGAGCGCCAGCAGCAGAATGCCGCCGACGATCGCCCCCGATCTTGCGGACATACTCCCCCCAAGGACGCCGGCCATCCGCCTGCCGGCTCCAAACGTTAACGCTTGGTCAACGCTTGTTCAACTGAAGGCGTGTCACGCCGTGCTCGGGCGGCTAGGCGTCCAGCATCGGGTCAATCGGCTCGGGAGGTTGCGAGTCGCCTCACGGCCACTGCCCCGCGCTCGGGGGCGTCCAGATCGGCCAGCCCTCCAACGGGCGACCGTCGGCGACGGGACCCGCGCGCGCGCCGGTCGGGCATGCCGCCACGGAATTCCGAGCGGGCGGCCTCCATCCATCCGGGGACGAAGGCCGCGAGCGCGCCAACAGCATCGGCGATCCAGTCGCCGATCTCCATGTCCCGATGGGTGAAATGCTGGAGAACCTCGCTGAGGCCGCCCAGAACGATCGCCGCAAACGCGAGATCTGACCGCCGATGCTGCGGGAAGGCCAGATAGCTCATCAGCGACAGGATATAAAAGGCCGTCGCATGCGCGGCCTTGTCGCCCAGCGGAAACGCGCGATCGAGGCCCTGAAATGGACCGAGAAGCAGGATCAGCGCTCCGAAGGCCGCAACAAAGAAAGCCACGCGGGCCAGCCGGCGGCGGGAGGAGGTTGAGAGCATGTCGATCCTTCGGGAGCCTGCTCTGTCGGATAACTCCCAGCCGGAAAAATCTCGATGAATGGACTTGGTTAAGTGTCGCTAACGGACCAGCGTGACCACCATGCCGTAGTGGTCCGATCCCGCCCGCGGAAGGCGCCTGACCGATTGGAGCCGCCATTCGGGGGCCGCGTAGACCTGGTCGATCGGCAACAGAGGAAGCGGAAAGGGTTTGTTGGCGCGGGCGATATTCGCCGGCCAGGAAAACGCTGCGTGGGTCCGTCGGCGCAAAGGATCGAGGCGGCGATCGAAATCGCCGAGCGCGTATGACCAGGGGGTCAGGTTCATATCGCCCGTCAGGATGTCTGGCTTCACCCTGGCCGCCGTCTTGGCCACCAGGCTCCTCTGCAGCGCCTGCTGCTTGGGCGGGAAGGGCCAAGCCAGATGCGTGGTCATGACGGTCACCGGGACGCTGTTCGGAGCGGAGATTGTCGCCCAGACGATGCTGATGCCCTTACCGGTCAACGGGAGCGGAGGCATCAGCGTCCCCATCGAGACGATGGGCTGTTTGGAGAAGATGGTGATGCCGCACACCCACTGCGGCGTGCACTGGGCGTAATAGGGATATCGGGCCTTGATCCGATCACCCTCGAACTTCAGGAGCCGTTCGTTTTCGATCAAGGTCACGACGTCGGCGTCCGTCCGCAGGATGATGTCGGCCGTCTTCCGGGTGTCGAAGTTGTCCTCCCAGACATTGAAGGACAGGACCCGGAGGGGGGCGCCCTCGGCTTTGGGTCGGGGCAGAGAAGACAGCGCCTCCGGCAGCATCCGTAGGCCGGTTGCGAAACAGGCCAAGGCGGCCAGCAAAAGCACCAGTCTCTTCTTCAGGGGCCCGGCAAGGCCGCGATAGCTCGCCCCCGCGGCGCAGCCCACCACGAAGATGACCGGGGCGAAGTTGTTGATGACGTCCAGCCAGCCGTTGAACGGTCCGCCGATCAGGCCGAGCCAGGCCAGGAGGGCGGCGAAGAAGGAGACTTCGATCGCTGTCGCGGTAAGCAGCATGCGCCAGAGCGGCATTGGGGTCTCGATCGGTGCAGGGCCGATGTCGGCGCCTGGTTCTGTATCAAATGGCGATTTCGCCCCGCTTACCTGCAAAAAGCCGGCCTGACGCGGCGACGGTTTGACTTACGTCGTCGGCGACCGATAATGCCGGCGCTGCAACGGGCTTGGGAATAGAGGCGGTGATGTTAGCGCTTATCTTTGCTGCTGCAGTGATCGGAATGCCGCCGAATACGACGCCGATCCCGGCCAACACCGTGTTCCATTATTGCAAGATCCAGAATGCCGACAAGAAGAAGAGCTTCTATTCGTCGGTGTTCGAGACCGACGATGACTACGATCCCAAGCAGGATTACGCCGCGTTCCTCCGTCAAACCCAGCCTACCGCCGGCGGTGGGGCCTCTACATGTTATACTGACGGCAGTGCGCTCATCCTGACCGACAAGTGGCGGGACGACCAATTCTCGGATCAGATCAGCCACTACGCCGTGGTTCTGACCAATTGGGCGCCGCCGAACTAGCCCGGCTGGGCTCGCGCGCCTAGTCAGTCCTGATAATACTTACGGTACATCTTGTCGTAGTAGGACGGATTGCGCTCGCCGAGCTCGCCGAGGCCTCGGTCGTCCACGATCGTCGTCGCCCCGCCGAGGACCTTCACGCCGGTCGCCGAAATTCGCGATAGGGCCGTCTCGGCCGCGTAGCGCGAGGTCGTAGCCCAACGCATCATGAGGATCGCGTAATCCGACGCGATGGCGAGCGCAGACGTATCCGCCACGGCCAGGACGGGTGGCGCGTCCAGGATCACGAAGTCGTAGCGGCTCCTGAAGAATTCCAGCAGCTTCGTGAGCGCCGGGCCGCTGAACAGGTCCTTCGGAGTGAACTGTTCGCCAGAGAGCGGAAGGACATCCAGCCCGTCCACCGTGTCCGCGACGACGGCGTCGCCGAGTTGGGCGCGTCCGGCGAGCACTTCCACCAAACCGGCCGTCGGGGGGCTGGGGAGGAGGTCCCGCAGGCTGTTACGTCTCAGATCGCAGTCGATGAGGATGGTGCGGTCGCCGCTCATCGCCATGACGCGGGCCAGGGACACCGCCGAAACCGTCTTGCCTTCGGAGGGTAAGGCCGAGGTGATTAGGATCACCTTGCCGCCCGTTTCGCCGTCCTTGGCCAGCAGGATCACGCTGCGTATGCTGCGAAAGGCCTCAGCGAAGCTCGACATGGGCTTTTTGACGACATAGTCCCAGATCCGGCCCCGCGGCCCCAGCTGCCTGAGCTGCGAGCTCGGGATGCGCTTGAGCGATGCGAGGAAGGGCACGCCCAGACCTTGCTCCACGTCTTCGACGGTCCGGATACCGGAATCGAGCGCTTCCGCGGTGAAGGCGCCGGCGACGCCCACGACGGCGCCGATCACGATGCTCAGGGCGGCGAACAGCGGCTTATTTGGGAAACTCGCGCGGGTGGGGGGGCTCGCCCAGGCGACGACCCGCGCCTGCAGGTCGCCGAGCTGGGCCATCTGGGCCGTCTCCTGGGCCGTGCGGTTCATCTCGTTGTAGATCGTCCGCTTGGCGTCGGCCACGCGCTGCATGCTGTCGGCCTGAACCGTCGCCTGGGCGTTCGCCGATTGCTGACCCTTCAGGCGCGCGAGGTTGCCGGCGAGGCTTCCCGCCTGGGCTTGGGCGGCCCTCGCATCGCTTTCGAGCCCCTTGTAGATGCGCTGCGCCTCGGCCGAAATCTGCTGGTCCAGCTGGTGAAGCTGCTCGGTCACACGGATGTAGTCCGGATGCCTGGGCCCGTAGCGGGCGCTCATCTCGGCCTGCTGGCGGACAATCTCAGTGCGCTGGCGACGCAGGTCGGTGATCACCGGCGACCCGAGCACCTCCGACACGGCCTCGATGTTGCCGCTCTGCACCTGGTGCTCGGCCGCCTGGGCCTTGGACGTCGCCTCCGCGGCGCGGGCCTGGGCCTCGGCGAGCTGGCTGGCGATGGTCGAGATCTGTTGATCGGTGACCGTTCCATTGTTGCCGGCGCCGCTGACTATGCCGACCTGGGCGCGATACTGCGCGACCCGGGCGTCCTCTCCCTCGACCTCCGAGCCGAGCTGGCCGAGACGCTGGTTGAGCAGATGGGTCTGCTCCTCGGCGGCCGATTCCCGCGACCGCTCGCTAAAGTCGAGATAGGCCTTCACCACGGCGTTGGCGATGGCCGCCGACTTGACGGCGTCCTTCGAGGTGACCTTGACGTCGATGAGGTAGTTGGTGCCCTCCCGGTCGACGTTAAGCGCCTTGAGCAGCCGATCGACCGAGCGGTCGGCGGCCGTGGCGGCGCCTTCGTCATCGTTGGCTTTGGGGCCGAATTCCTTGTCCCTGACCAGGCCCAGCCGGTTGACCACGTCGGTGAGGACGGCCCTGGACTTGATGACGGAAGCTTCGGTGTCCACCAGGGCCGAATCCGGCAGCTGGCTGTTGTCACGCGCCGTATCCAGCGAGACGTGCTGCTGCGGATCGATCTTCACCGTGGACTGGGCCGTGAACTTCGGCGGGATGATGAATGTCGCCGCGAGCGTCGCGACCAGGATGAGAGCGACGGCTGTCAGGAAGAGGCGAAAACGGCGCTGGAAAACCTGGACCAGTCCGCGAAGCTCGAATCCACCACCGAGAAGCCGTTCGGACGCCGACGCGAACGGGCGTGCTACCTCTGCATTTGACATTAGATTACGCCCTTGGACGCCCTCGGACTCCGCCGGAGCCTTCTGGCCGAAGCCTACCGCCGGAGCACCAGACTAACCGTTAAGCGAGGGACATTAAATTCCCGTCCAGCCTGGGTCCCGCTCGAGGTGCGCGAAATATAGTTCACGCCTGCCTTGATGACCGCGCTGTGGCTGACGAGGTACTGGAAGCCACCCCCGACCGTGTAAACGTGGTCGGTCCGGTCGGCGCCGTGAAAGCTGTCGTTCTCGTAATCGAAGTTGGCGTTGAGCAGCAGGTTGCGAAGCAACTCGTGGTCGACCCTGAGGCTCGCGTTGGTGGCGATGAAGCCGCCGGTGTTGGCCAGGACGCTGGTGTCGATGCCCCGGCTGGCGGTGAGGGTCAGCGTCGTCAGCTGGGTCGGGAAATATTCGACCCGCCCGTGGAAGCCCAGGCCCTCAATGGTTTTGAACGCAGGGTTGGCGAAGGTCTGGCGCGTGTAGCCGATGCCGATCTCGCCGCGCACCAGGGCGGTGAGGTCGAAATTGGCGCCTGCGGACGCGGACCACAGGTGGGCGTCTCTGTTGAACGTCCCCTGCACTGGGTAGCTGTAGTTATGGTAGCTGGCATCCACGAACACGGCCGTATCGGGCGAGACGGCGTAGTCGAGCCGGCCGATGCCGCTGGCGGCGTTCACGTTCCTGCTGCTCTGGTCGAGGGTTCCGCCCCCCAGCTTGTCGACGCTGCTGAAGTCGCTGTGCTGGAAGCTCCCGAGCGCCGTCGCCCTCAGGCGGTCCTGCTGATACACGCCGCGAAAGAAGCCATCGTAGGTGTTCACCGGGATCGGTTGATTGGCGAGCGTCGGAAAGTTGACGTCGGTGCGCTCCTGATAGTCCCGCCGCGCCTCGGCTCCGCCTTGAAGGTACGACTCGCCGACGGCGTCGTAACGGCCAACGGCGTTGACGTACCAGGCGTTCTCATTCTCGCTGCCGTGACTGAAATAACGATCGAGGTCGGCGCCCGCCGTCGCAACCAGGCTGTTGCGCGTCCATTGGGACACAAGCCGCGCCGAAGGGGCGACTTCCACAAAGCCATCGCTCTGGGTGTTGGTCTTGGTCGCCAGGATGTTGTTCACATAGCCCAGGCTTGTCGACAGCTGGGGATATAGCAGGAAGCTGCCTGCGGGCACGCCGACCGGATCATATTCCGGCCGCTCCCGTTGCAGGACGCTGGTGTTTCGGCCGCGGTCATAGGCCTTGAAGACGTTCAGGGGATCAAGGTTCGCGTAGACCTGGGCCGCTGCGGGTGCGCCCCAGATGACAAACGTCAACGTGAACAGCCCAGCTGCAACAGCGAAGTTCCTTTGCACCTTCTCGCCCCCTGCGAAAATCAATCTCGGCCTCGAATTCCGCCCAAAGCGAAGACGGACGTTTGGTGTCTGATTAAGGCCCGTAATCGGAGCCTGGTCCAAAATCGAACTGCGGCCCGTTACCCGCAAAGCCAATATCGAGCGCGCCCGATGCATAGCGCTTCTTCAGCAGGGCCCGGAGAGCCTCGACCGCCGCCTTTGACAGGCCGGGGGTCGCAATCGCGTCGAGGATCGCCTGCCTGGCGGTGGCCAGGTTGTTTGGATTGGCCTCGAGCGTGGCGTTCAGTTGCGCTTCGTACACGTCTTCGGTCGTGTCGTTCGGCAGACTCTTGATCGTCGACAGAAGCGCAGCGAGAAGCGTCTTCTCCGCAGCCGCGTCCACAGCCGGTGGCGGTTGAGCAAGCGCCGGCATGGCCGCGCCGCTCGCCAAAATGACGGTTACGCTAAGCGCGGCCGTCAAAGTTCCAATCTTGCGCCCCATGGTTCCCAAAAGCCCCAATAAGGCCACTGTCTCAAATGGCCGCGTCAATTTATCCTCAGAACCACCGGTTGCATAGTCTATGCCAAATCCAAACTCAGGAATTGTGACATTCAGTGCAAATTGCCTGATTGCGCGCCACGGAGGCGGCCGGTTTGAAGCGCAGCTCCGCCGAAATCACACAGCGGGAGACACGCGCGGCGCGCGCGCTCTAGTAGAATAGTGCCGGACCGGACCGAAGGCTAAAGCAAAGCTTGGAGCCTTCAGCCGCCCCGATCAGAAATATCGCTCGCCGATCCGGATCGTATCACCTGGCCTCACCATGAGCGTCGAGTCCAGCGCCATCGGGGATTCGGTGGTCTGGCCTTCCCTGCGAACGTAGACCTTCCGCTTGTCGGCGCGATAGGTAAAACCCTGAGCAGTCGCCACGGCGTTCAGCACTGTCATGCCTGAAGCGTACGGATATTGGCCAGGCTTGTTGACTTCGCCCAAGATGTAAAAGGGCCGAAAGGTCGACACGTCCACGCTAACCTTGGGGTCGCGCAGGAAGCCGTCCGCGAGGCGGTTCTGGATCGCTTCGGTCAGTTCGGAGGTGTTCTTCCCGACCGCCTGGATGTCTCCGATCAACGGAACGGCGATGGAGCCGTTCGAATTGATCGGAAATTCGCCCGAGAGCGTCGGTTCGTTGAAAACCAGGATGCGCACCTGGTCGCCTACCCCGAGGGTGTAGGTCTGCTCAACGGGCGCAGCCGACGCGCCGCTTGCCGGCGGCGCCGACGACTGGGCGTAAGCGGTGGCTGCGGAGAGCACCAACGCGGCCATGCCGGCGACGATCCCAAGCTTCATTGTCGGACTCCTGCTCAAAAGCCGTTCCTTACCAGCAAATACTGGGCCAATTGGGCGGGATTATAGTCCGGCGTAAGCCGTTGCAAATGAATTGCCGGCGGTCTCGACGCGCGACCAAACGTTGCCAATCTGGCGAGCAGGGTTGGTCCCCACCGCTTTCCTTTAGGGGAGCAGCCCCGCGCCATTGCTGGCGAGGAGAGTCACCTTCGGCGTGCTTCCCGGATATATCATGTCCCATCGCGCGGGGTCGAGGGTCGACTGCCGCTTCACCCACACGTAGGGCGCCTGGCGCCAGGGCGTCACCCAAGGCGAGCGGCTGTCCAGGACGTAGTCGCCAAGGCCAGTGTGGGCGACGAGCACCGTGTGCAGTCCCAGGTCATGTCGGTAGACCAGCGCGAAGAACAGATCCTGCGGGGGAAACCCGCGGTCGAGAAGACGTACGCGCTTTTCGATTGCGATGTCCTCGCAGTCGCCGGCAAGCCCATAGGAAGTCAGCACCGGCCGTTGCCAACGGTCTTCTTCGTGAACCGTCTCCTCGTCGGTGCGCTGGTGGATCTGGCCGTTGACCTCCCGGTTCACCACCTGCAGCAGCTGGAGCTCGGTAGACGCATCGGCCTCGACGGCGGCTGGCCGGACGCCTTGGCCGAGCTCGTGGCAGAGGTCCGCTTGCTCATCGCACATCCGATCGTAGCCGTGCGGGGCCGCGACGGGCGGGCCGTCGGGCAGTAGAGAGCTCTGCTGCACGACATGGGTCGAGGCGCAGGCCCCCAGCAACAGGCAGGAAGCCACAGTCCAAATCGCTGCTAGTCTCATGACGCAACCTCGTTATTGCGTCACGATGATGGACTGAGCGGATATACTTCTAGTAAAAAACCATGCTGAATTTGGCGTTTACTAAATAGATACGAGGCGATAACCTATCTCAACAGAGTATTATT
Organism: uncultured Caulobacteraceae bacterium; assembly: GCA_964614675.1. GTDB lineage: Bacteria > Pseudomonadota > Alphaproteobacteria > Caulobacterales > Caulobacteraceae > JANWHQ01. Next base: position 8,250 of record CAZTMF010000062.1, read on the forward strand.
GTTAACTCAGCATCGAATAGTTCCAATTAACCACACAACCAAAACGCCCCGGGCGGGGGCCCGGGGCGTAGCGGCAAAGGCGAACTGAGAAGCGGTCAGCCGTGGGTGCTAGATCGTGTAGCCGATGCTGGTCGGCACGAGATCCGAAGCGTGGACGCCGAGCAGCGAGATGGTGTCGCCGGTCGAGAAGGTCAGCTGCGCGCCATAGCTCATGTCCTGCACCGTCGGCCGGGCGTAGCCCGCCGCCAAATAGGCGCTGATGTCGACCACGTCGTGGTCGGCCTTGGTCATGTCATTGATGATGTCGTGCCCGTTGTGGATGCCGAACACGAAGGTGTCCTTGCCGCCGCCGCCTTGGAAGGTGTCGGCGCCCGAGCCGTCGAAGAAGGTATCCGCCCCGGCGCCGCCGTAGAGGTGGTCCTTGCCGCTGTTGGCGTAGAGCTTGTCCCCGAGGTCATTGGCCCTTCCGCTTATGTCGGCGCTACCGGTCAGGACGAGGACGTGGGCGCTCTTGCCGAGCGTCATGTTGGTTGCGGAATAGACCACGTCGGATCCGGCCGGCGGCGGGGTCATGCTGGTGGGGTGGAGGGCGGTCGTCGGGGCGGCGGACCCCGAACCGGAGCCGGACCCCAAGCCGTCGCCGCCGCCTGACGAGCCGGTGCTGGTGTTCGGGAGGCTGTAGGCCCGGACGTAGTCGACCTTCAGCTGGGCCGTGGTGAAGTTCGCCGCGGGGTCGCCCGCCCAGTTGCCGCCCATCGCCAGGTTCACCAGCATGTACATGGGCTTGTTCATGTCCGATGGCGTCGGCGCCACGCCCGTCGCGACCCCGTCGATGTAGTAGGTCAGGGTGTCCTTGGTCCACAGCAGGCCGTAGGTGTGGAAGGTCGTGGAGGCGTCCGGCACATAGGACCAGAAGCTTTGCCCTGACGCCGTCCCAGTCTGGTTCGAAACATAGCTCTGGGGCACGACGCCGCTGCCGTTCACCGACTCGAAGATGTCCGCCTCGGGCGGCCAGCTCTTATCGGTCGGCAGCATCCAGAAGGCCGGGAAAGTCCCCTGTTCGGCCGGGAGCTCCGCCCGGATCTCGAAGTAGCCGTACTGCTGCGAGAAGCTGTTCTGAGTGGTCAGGATCCCTGAGGTGTAGGGCAGGCCATAGAGCGTCGACACGTCGGCCGCGGGGGTCTTGGCCGCGGTGATCGAGAGCACGCCGTTCTGGATCGAGAAGGGATTGATCCCGAGCGGATTGGTCCCCAGACCCGTGGCCGTGGGATCCGTATAGGCCTGCTTCTCCCCGTTGGTGGGCTCGTTGCGGCCATAGAGCGATCCCGCGCCGTTGGCGGGGCCCCAGGCAAGGCTGGTCTTCCAGGCGCCGGACGAGCCGTTGTTGATGTTGAGGCTGTTGAACTCGTCGTCGAACGTCAGCTTCATGCTGCTGGTGTCGATCGACAGCTTGAAGTCGTCGGCGTTGAGGTCCGAGACCTTGGTGTTGCGGATCAGGATCGCGTCGTTCGCGCTCAGGCTGAGCAGCGTATCCGCGCCCTGTTGAGTCAGGTGGCTCTGCACCTGGGCGAAGGTTGTGAAGCCGAAGTTCTTCAGCTGGATATAGTCGTGACTGCTCCCGGACGTCTGGAAGTTATAGATCACGTCCTTGCTGGAGCCCTGGGCGAAGGCGAAGGTGTCGCCCCCAGAGCCGCTGTCGACCAAAACGTCCTTGCCGGTCCCGCTCACCAGGACGTCCCTGGCGCCTGACGCCAGCAACAGCCCGCCGGCGCTGTTGGAGATGCCGGTGATATTGTCGCCCTTGACGTTCATCGCCTCGACGTTCGCCGGCAGGACATAGTTAGTGTAGGCGTTGATGGTGTCGGCGCCGCTGTTGGCCTGCTCGACCACCTTGGTGCCGGGATCGGTCACCACGTAGGTGTCGTCGCCCGCGCCACCCGCGAGCGTGTTTCCGCCGGCGACATCCGGCAACTGGTCGTTGCCCTTGGTGCCGGTCAGCGTGCTGCCAGCGTGCGTCTGCGACTGGTAATAGATGACCGACGGGCCGGCCCCCAAAGACACGGCCACGCCATCGAAGTTCTTGTAGGCGGAAGAAGACATCCAGGCACCCCATATTTCGGGGTATATTCTCTCGACCACACTAATACGTGGTTCATTGTTGTGGTTTACGGGGATTAGGGTCAACAAAGGATTGCCATTACTTTCCAGTTAAGCATACCCTGCCGCGTCTCTCTCCGCTGATCTACGCCACTATCCCCGACGCGTCGCGCCTTGGGGGGTTGGGTCGCTCGGCCGGGACACATCGCCGGCGAGGTGGGATGTGCTTGCCGTCCGTTCCCCATCTTGGCAACCTGCAGTCCATTCAAGCAGAAGGCGTCGCCCGAAATGACCCAGGCGCGACCGGCTCCCGCCTCCGACCCCCGCCTATCGGAAGAGATGTCGATCTTCCTCGACGCGGTCCGTTTCGGCGCCGCACTGGTGGTGGTGTTCAATCACCTGGGGGCCGCGCAGCTCGGCGGCGCGTGGATGAACACCATCTATCTCGGCTACGTCGCGGTGATGACGTTCTTCGTCATGTCCGGCTTCGTCATCGGCTATGTCGCCGACGGCCGTGAGCATGGCCTTCGGGTCTTCATGGCGAGCCGCTTGGCGCGGCTATGGTCCGTCTTGCTGCCGGCGCTCCTGCTGACCGCGATCCTTGACGCCATCGGCCGCGGCATGGCGCCGGGCGCCTATCAGGGATGGGATCACTACATGGCCTGGGACAGGCCGTTCCTGCGCCTTGGAGCGGCCGCCCTGTTCCTGAACGAGATCTGGTTCCAGTCGATAGCGCCGCTGTCCAACGCCCCGGTTTGGTCGCTGGGATTCGAGTTCTGGTACTATGTCATCTTCGCTTTCGCCGCCTTCACCGCCGGCTCCGTGCGCATGCTGCTGGTGATCGCCGCGGCCGCTGTCGCCGGGCCCAAGATCCTTCTCCTGATGCCGGTCTGGCTGGCGGGCTGGGCGGCGTGGAAGCTGGTCAAACGGCGGGTCGTTCCCGAAGCGGCCGGCTGGGCGCTGGTCATCATCGCTCCGTCCCTGCTGCTGGCCGGCTTCGGACTCAGGGTCGGCTGGAAACTGCTTGATCTCGAGCGCGGCCTGCTGGGCCAG
>CAZTMF010000063.1:0-5884 GCA_964614675.1 uncultured Caulobacteraceae bacterium
AGGCCGTCCGAGACGTGCTCCCAGCGGCCCAGCACGGCGATGTTCTCGCGGTTCAGCCAGACCACCGGCGCCAGCTCGCGCAGCCGGTCGTCGACAGCGCGGGCGTTCAGCACGGCCTCGCGGTTGAACACGTCGTCGTCGATGGCGGGAATCGCGGACGGCATCCTGGGCGTCTCCGAAGCGCGCTTGGGTCTGGTTCTGGGCGCGCCGCACCTTAGCCGCCCGGCGGCGGCCGGTTCAACGCCGCTTTGCCCTTACGTACGCTCAGGGGTTTACATATGTAATCTAGATTGATTACGATCGTAGTCCGATACGCCCAGCCAAAGCGGCCAGGGGGAAGCGATATGTTCAGATCCATCGTCTACGCCGCCCTGGCGACGCTTACACTTGCGCCAGCGGGGGCGCTCGCAGCCGAGCCGCCGCCGCAGGGCCCACCCGTGCCTGCGGCCCAGCGCCAGGCGATCGCCGTGCCCGCCGAAGTGCTCGCCCGCTATGTCGGCCGCTATGGGGCGGCGGGCCAGTTCGAGGTGGCGATCACCCTGGACGACGGCCGGCTCTTTGGGGCGTTGTCCGGCCGGCCGCGCCACGAACTGTTCGCCGACAGCCCGACCTTCTTCTTCGCCACCGACGTCGACGCCCAGGCGGAGTTCGAGCTCGGCTCCGACGGGCGCGCCACCGGCGTGCGCCTGACCATCAACGGCCAGGTGATGGAGGCGCCGCGGATTCCCTCGGCCGAGGCGGCCGCTTCGCCCTAGGCGGGTTCGGCCGCCGCCGCTTCGAGCGTCGCGATGTCGATCTTGCCCATCTTCAGCATGGCCTCGGCCACCCGCCGGGCCTTCGCGCGGTCGGGGCTTTGGATCCACTGAAGCATGCCCTTGGGCGCGATCTGCCATTCGAGGCCCCAGCGGTCGCGAACCCAGCCGCACGGCTGGTGCTCGCCGCCCTCGCCCAGGGCGTCCCACAGCCGGTCGATCTCGGCCTGGTCCTCGCACTCGACCATGATCGAGAAGCTGTAGGTGAAGGGCGCGATCTGCGGGCACTCCATGGCCTGGTAGCTCTGGCCGCCCAGGGTGAAGCCCGCCATCTTCACCGATCCGGCCGGGCCGCTGGGGCTGTCGGCCGGCAGGGCCGAGGTCCAGTCCACGGACGAGCCGGGGATCAGGCTCGTATAGAGGGCGAGCGCCCCCTCCATGTCGCGGTCGAACCAGAGATGCTGCGTCACCTTCGCCATGTCGGCCTCCTTGGGGTTCCTGACCTTAGGACGAATGAGGACGGAGGGTTCCGACACTCCCGATAGTTCGTGAAACTTCAGGAGTCCGAAAAAATCAGTGGTGCGGGCCTTGCGATATGCTGCGACGCAACATATATGCTTTCGCAACCGCACACCTGGAGGTCCGCCATGCAGCGCTTTTTCAATTGGTTGGACAAGCTTGCGATGGCGAGCCCCTACGCCGCCTTCGCGCTGTTCCAGCTCCCCTAGTCTTCAGCGCCAGTGACTTGTACCTGAGTTAGTAGCGTAGCGTACCAGTAGCGTCAGAAGCCCCGGAGCGGACCCCCGCCCCGGGGCTTTTCGCATGCGCGGCATCGCGCACGCGGGCTCGACCCCCAGGAGGGGCGGCCGTCTTGCCGGGTGCGGAGGGGAGAGGCGCCTGCGCTCAGTATCTTCGTAAGCCAGCGCAGGCAGGAACGAGCTTTGCCGTGATCGCCGGCTGCTCGCAATGTGACACGATGACCGTCGTCCTCAGCGCACGGTCGCCAGGGCCACTATGTCCACGCCGCTCTCGGCCAGGGCCAACTTTCCGCCGGGCGCCACCACCATGTTGCGCACCACCCCACCGCCGGCCGGGATCGGGACGCTCTGGAATGTCTCCGTCTTCGGATCGAAGCGCACCAGGGCGTTCGGCCGGGTGTTGGATTCCGCGTACCAGACAATCCCGTTCAGCACGGTGATGGCGTAGGGCTGCGACTGCGGCCCCGAGGGCGATGGCCATTCGGTGACCTTGCCCGTCCGTGGATCGAGCCGGCCGAGGTAGCCGCGCTGATAGTCCGTGTACCAGACCATGTCGTCCGGCGTGATGGCGATGCGCCTGGGCCGGGCGCCTTCGGGCAGGATGTAGTCCTTGACCTCCAGGGTCTGGGGATCGGCGCGGCCGATCCTGTTGGTTCCGAACTCGTCGAAGAAGGGGACCCCCTTGGAATCCAGCACTATGCCGTAGGGATTGGCCCTGGGCGTCGACATCTTCACCAGCTTGACCGCGCCGGACTTGGGATCCAGCCGGCCGAAGAAGTTGCCGCCCTGCACCGTGAACCAGACCTGCCCCTCGCGGCCGAAGAGCAAGGTATGGGGATCGCGCGCCGCGGGGTCGGGCATCTTGAACTCGACCACGTCGCCGGTCCTGGGATCCAGCCGGCCGATGTAGGCGGCGAAGTTGGCGGTGAACCAGATGCGGCCCTCGGCGTCCGCCACCAGGCCGTGCGGGCCGGAATTGGCGTGGGGCAGCTTGTATTCGCGGATCTTGCCGGTGACCGGGTCCACCCGCCCCAGCACATTGGCCATCTGGCCGGTGTACCAGACCGCCCCGTCCGGGGTGGCCAGGGGATCGTGCGGCCTCGACCCCGCGGTCGGGACCTTCCACTCCTGGAAGCTCACCCTGGCCGGCCCCGCCAGGATCATCGCCGGCGGGCGCCTGTCGGGGAAGTTCGCGGCGAGATAGGCGACGATCTGGTCGGTCTCGGCGGGCGTCAGCTGGGCGCCCAGGTTCTTCATCCGCGCGACCACGCCCTCCCAGCCGGGACGGTCGTAGCCCGCGAAGGCGATCCGCCGGATGTCGTGGCAGACGGCGCACTTCTGCTCGACCACCGGCCTGGCCGGGCCGTCGGGCAGGCGCGCCCCCTGCGGCGGCGTCTGGGCGAGGGCGCCCGCGGCGAGCGCCAGGGCGGCGGCGAGGGGGAACGCCTTCACGGGAACCCGGAACATGGACGCGTCTCCACGCTGGGATGGCCTGACCAGACCTCACCCGTTTGCGCGGCCGGACGCAAGGTCTAGGCGCGGGCCTCGAGCACCATGTTGAAGGGGCCGTCGGTCGCCCTGCGGACGCGGGTGAAGCCGCCGTCGCGGATCACCTCGCTGAGCTTGGCCTCCCCGGCCTGGGCGCCCAGGCCTTCGCCGACCTCCTGGTCGAGGGAGGTGGGGACGCAGACCATGGTGGAGGCGTTGTAGTAGAGCCGCCCGACCGGATTGAGGTTGTCCTGCGGCCGGTCGCCGGCGATCGGCTCGACGATCATCCAGACGCCGTCGTCCTTGAGGATCCGCCGCATATGGCGCGCGCATCCCCTGGGATCGCCCATGTCGTGCAGGCAGTCGAAGGCCGTGGCGAGGTCGAAGCCGGTCTCCTCGATCTCCTTGACGGCCGACGCCTTGAAGGTGACGCGGTCCGAGAGGCCGTGAGCCTCGGCATGCCGCCGGGCCTCCTCGATCGAGGGCTCGTGGAAGTCGTAGCCCACGAAGCGGCTGTTCGGGAAAGCCTCGGCCATCAGCAGGGTGGAGAAGCCGACGCCGCAGCCGATATCGGCGACCTTGGCGCCGGCCTTCAGCCGGGCCTCGACGCCGTCCAGCGCCGGCAGCCAGTTCTGGGTGATGTTGTTGACATAGCCCGGCCGGAAGAAGGCGCCCGTCGCGCAGAACAGGCACCCGGCGGAGTCGCCCCAGCGCACGCCCTCGCCGGTCCGGAAAGCCCGTTCGACCTTGGCCTCGCCCTCGATCATCGCCGCCACCATGTCGAACGCGGCGGCGAGGTAGACCGGGCTGTCCTTGACCGCGAACACCATGGCCTGCTCGGGCGGCAGGCCGAACTGCTCCGTGGCCGGATCGTAGGCGAGATAGCCGTTGGCGGCCTGGGCGAGGCACCATTCGCGCACATAGCGCTCGGTCAGTCCGCCGGCGCGTTTCGCGAGATCGCCCGCCGTGGCGGGGCCGCCCTCGTGCAGGGCGTCGAACAGGCCGAGCCTCAGCCCCAGCCGCACCGTGGGCACGCTGAACCCCCCGCCCAGGTCGCCCAGCATCTTGCCAACGAACTCATGCAACTTTCCTTCGTCGAGCTGCGCCATCGGCCGCCTCCAGGTTCTGCAGGATGCCTGACCCTTCCGCGAATGACCTGAAGGTGCAAGTTACGCCTGGGTAATGGGTCGGCTGGGGTGCTAGGCACTGCCCATGGCCAAGGGATGGTTGATCGGTGTGATGGTGGAGCTGGATGGCGAGAGCGCGCCCGTGCGCCACTTCTTCGCCGTCGGCCACGACGACCGGGCCGCAGCCGAGTGGAAGGCGATCGACGGCGCGCTCCGGGTCGGCCCCGTGGCCCCCAGCCCCGTCGGGGGCCTGGAGCCGGTCCATGCCCTGGGCGAGCTCACGCCCCGGAGCATCGACCTCCATGGCCTCCGGCCCGGCGAGGTCCGCGCCCTGGGACGAAAGGCTCCACGGCTCTGGGGGACGGTGGCGCGGGACTAGGCCGCGTTGGATCTGGATGGCCAGCCTGCCCATCTTTCCCGCTCCTCCCGGCCTTCGCCGGGATGAGCGGAATTAGAAGCCTACGTGCTCTCGATCCGCTCTAAGCGGCTAGCCCGCCAGCGCCCGGTCGAACTGCTCCAGCGCCCAGTCCACCTCGCCCTCGGTGATCACCAGGGGCGGGGCGATGCGGATGGTGTGGTCGTGGGTCTCCTTGGCGAGGACGCCCAGCCGCTGCAGCGCCTGGCAGTAGCGCCTGGCGCCGCCGGCCTCGGGGTGCAGCTCGAGCGCGATCATCAGGCCCCGCCCGCGCACCTCCTTCACCGAGCCGGCCTTCAGGCTCTTCAGACCCGCCGTCATGCGCGCGCCCTGCCGCTCGGCGTTCTCGATCATGCCCTCCTCGACCAGCACCTTCAGCGCCTCGCGGGCGATGGCGCAGGCCAGAGGATTGCCGCCGAAGGTCGAGCCGTGCTCGCCGGGCGACAGCACCCCCAGCACCTCCTTGTTCGAGAGCACCGCCGAGACCGGATAGAAGCCGCCGGAGAGCGCCTTGCCGATCAGGGTGAGGTCGGCCTCGATCCCCTCGTGCTCCTCGGCGAGCAGCCGCCCGGTGCGGCCGAGGCCCGTCTGCACCTCGTCCAGGATCAGCACCACATTGCGCCGCGTGCAGAGCTCCCGCGCGGCTGCCAGGTATACCGGCGGCGGGATGATCACCCCGGCCTCGCCCTGGATCGGCTCCACCAGGAAGCCGACCGTATTCTCGGTGATCGCCGCCTCGAGCGCGTCGATGTCGCCATAGGGCGCGGTGCGGAAGCCGGGCGCGAAGGGCCCGAAGCCGGAATAGGAGAGGGGGTCGGTGGAGAAGCCCACGACGCCCAGGGTGCGGCCATGGAAGTTGCCGGCGCAGGTGACGATCTCGGCCTGGCCGGGCGCCACGCCCTTGACCTCGTAGCCCCACTTGCGAGTGACCTTGAGCGCGCTCTCCACCGCCTCGACGCCGGTGTTCATCGGCAGCACCGAGTGCGATCCCGTCAGCCGGCAGATCTCCTCGTAGAAGAGGCCGAGCTGGTCGTTGCGGAACGCCCGGCTGGTCAGGGTCAGCCGCTGGGCCTGGCGGGTCATGGCCTCCAGGATGCGCGGATGGCAGTGGCCCTGGTTCACCGCCGAATAGGCCGCGAGGCAGTCCAGATAGCGCCGCCCCTCCACATCCCAGACCCAGACGCCGGCGCCACGGGTCAGAACCACGTCGAGCGGCTTGTAGTTGCGCGCCCCGAACTCGGCCTCGAGGGCCAGGAAGTCGGGCGTTTCGGCGGTGTCGAGGGGCATGGGGGGAGGGTCCTTTCAGTATGGGCTTCCCTCCCCCTCAGGGGGAGGGATCGAGGG
>CAZTMF010000063.1:5894-11381 GCA_964614675.1 uncultured Caulobacteraceae bacterium
ACCCTGTTCGGCGACTTCAAGACCCTGAAGCCGTATCTGCGGACGACCAAGCAGCCGGCTTGAGGCTTCCCTCCCCCTCAGGGGGAGGGATCGAGGGAGGGGGTCCAATGACCCTGTCCGTGGCATGCTGCGCTTCAGCTCGCAGCTGAGATTCCGGCGCGGACCCCCACCCCTGACCCCTCCCCCTGAAGGGAGAGGGGGAAGTGTATCTTCGGCTCAGGTCCATGATCTCAGGGCCGCTAAGCCACCATCGCGTCCCGGCGCTCGCTGGCGTGGTCCAGGCGCAGGGTCATGCAGAAGGCGGCGCCGCCGGAGAGGATGAAGGGGGCGAGGTCGAGCTCGACGACGCGGTAGCCGCGCTCGGCGATCCGGTCCTTCAGGCAGGGCGTGGGCCTGGCCATGACCACCACGCCCCCCACCGCCACGGCGTTGACGCAGAAGCCGGCCGCGTCGGCGGCCGTGGCCTCGATCAGCTCGGCGCCCGGCACGATGTCGTGGATGCGGCGCAGGGCGGCCGGCGTGAACGCCTCGGGCCAGTAGACCACCTCGCCGCCGGGCAGCGGACAGAAGCAGGTGTCGAGGTGGTAGAAGCGCTGGCTCGCCAGCTCGAGCGGAACCACCGGCCGGCCGAAGCAGTCGCCCACCAGCTTCGAGGCCTCGCGCGAGGAGCGCGGACCCCAGCCCGCCCAGATGAGGCCCCGGCGCGCGTCCCAGATCGCGTCGCCCGCGCCTTCCTGGAAGACGCCCGGCTCGAACTGGGAGACCTCGGCCAGCAGGCCCCGACGGCGCAGCGCCTCGAAGGCCGCCAGGAACGCCGGCTCCTCGCCCTGGCGCTCGGGATGGCGGAACCTGGCCATCAGGGCCTTGCCGTCCAGCACCACCGCGGCATTGGCCGGGAACACCATGTCGGGAAGGCCGGGCGCGCCCGAGATCACCTCGACCCTGGCCCCGGCGGCCTCCAGGGCGACCCTCAGCCCCCGCCAGGCGGCCTGGGCGGCCCGTGCGTTCGCCGCCGGATCGGCGCTCCAGACGCCCGGGCGCATCCAGGGATTGATCTCATAGCCCACCTGGTAGTGGGCCGGGTCGGTCATCAGGATATGGGCCGCCATGCAGTCCCCCGCTGCGTCGAGTCGCTAAGAGTCGAGCATCCGGCAGAGCTAGCGAACAGGGATCAGACTGGCGCGTTACGCGGCGGAAGTTGGCGAAACGACAGCATCGGGTTACGATCCGTCATGGACGACCTCGACCGGCGGCTGATCGCCTTGCTGAGAGCCGACGCCCGCGCGCCCGCCGCGGTCCTCGCCAAGACGCTGAAGGTCTCACGCGGCACGGTGCAGAACCGGATCGCCCGGCTCAGGGCCTCGGGCGAGATCCTGGGCTTCACCCTGAGGACCCCGCCGGCGGGCGACGAGCGGGTGCGCGCCATCATGGCCATCGCGGTGGAGGGCGAGCGCACCTCGGTGGTGCTGGCGGCCCTGCGCGGCCTTTCCGAGATCGAGGCGGTGCACATGACCAACGGCCGCTGGGACATGCTGGCCGAGCTCAACACCCCGAGCCTCGCCGCCTTCAGCCAGGCTCTGGACCGCATCCGCACCATCGAGGGCATCAGCGCCAGCGAGACCAGCCTGATGCTGAAGACGCACCGGTTCTAGGGGCCCCACGCCGGCGCCGCGGGTCGCCGTCCGCTCGGTGAAGCCGAGGCGCTCCGCGTCCGGAATGATCGCAAAAACTGTGAAGACTGATGCCGTAACTCATAGTAGTTTTCGGCCCAGTCGGCGCTCCTGGGCGACGGGGCTCTTGCTCAGTTCAACTTAGAAGGCGGAGGCCATCCGTAGCCGGGGCCGACCGCCCGCGCCGTGACCGCATTGGACATTTCACCAAGGAGATCCCGAGATGACTCTCGTTCCCGTCGTATTGGTGGACCAGACCCATGAAATCGATCCCACCTTGCTGCATGCCGCCTCCCTGGCCTTGAACACCCAGGTCACCCAGGACCTGCCGCAGTGCTGGAACGGCATCGCCGCCAGCGTTTCCTACGCGCCCAGCCTGGCGGCGGTCCCGCACGGGGCCTGGCCGGTGTTCCTGGTCAAATCCTTGCCCCCGGGCGAGGGCGGCTATCACATGGATAAGCACAACCAGCCCTACGCCAAGGTGATCGCCGCGCCGGGCGACAACACCTGGACCATCGACGCCAGCCACGAGATCCTCGAGATGCTGGTCGACCCCTTCGGCAATCGCATGCAGTCCTCGCGGGCGATCAAGATCTCGGGGCACGACGTGATCGATGCGAAGGGGACCTATTCCTACCTGGTCGAGGCCTGCGACCCCTGCGAAGCCAACAACTACGCCTACGAGATCGCCGGGATCGCCGTTTCCGACTTCATCACCCCGCACTTCTACGACGCGTCGGTGACCCCGGGGGTCCGCTACAGCTTCAAGGGCAACATCAAGCGTCCGCGCGAGATGCTTCCGGGCGGCTACATCTCATTTATCCGCCCGGACGGCGCCGTGATGCAGATCCTGTGGGTCGATCCGTCGAAACCGCCGGAATACAAGACCCTGTCGCTGGGCGGCGGCGTCCGCTCGCTGCGGGAATCCGTGCACAGCCAGATGGGCGCGGCCCTGGATGCGCTGAAGCACGAGCGTCGGCGCGACCGCGCGACCCTGTCCAAGGACCTCGCGGCCCAGACGGAGGAGCCTGACGAAGGCCTGGGCGACCCGCAGGATCGCACCCTGGTCCTCACTGGCCGCTATGAATTGAGCGCCTGACGCAACGCGCGATCTCGCGCGCTGCGCCCGCGCCCGCAGCACCCACGCCCATTGGCGGAATCGTAACCTCCAGGTTGTAGGACATCCGGCCACCTGGGCGGAGGACGCGTATTGTTCAGGGTGCTGGCCTGCATCCGCTACGGCCACGACCTCAGGTTCGTCCTGATGGCGGCGTTCGTGTGCCTGCTCGCCAGCAGCACCGCCGTCTGGCTGCAATTGAAGACGCCGCAGCAACGGGCCGCCTTGCGGTGGGGCGCCCTGGCGTTGACGGGCGTCAGTTTCGGCGCGGGCGTCTGGGCCACTCACTTCATCGCCATGCTGGCCTATGCGCCCCAGTTGCGCACCGGCTACGACCTGCTCGGCACCGGCCTTTCGCTGGTGACGGCCATGATCTTCGCCACCGCCGGTTTCGCCATCGCAGCCCACTCGAAACGTCGGGTGTGGTGGGTGACCGGAGGCGCTGTGGTCGGCGCCGGCATCGGCGCCATGCACTTCCTCGGCATGTGGGCTTTCAAGCCCCAGGGCATCGTGCTTTGGGACGGCAATTACGTCGTCGCGTCCCTGGCGATCGGCGTGGTTTTCGGGGCTCTCGCTCCGCTCGCGGGGGGGCGCAAGTCCAGCCTGTGGCGTGGCGCACTGGCCGCCCTGACCCTGACCCTCGCCATTTGCGGCATGCATTTCACCGCCATGGCGGCCGCCACCATCCTGCCCAACCCGGCCGCGGTGACGCCCCCGGAGCTGGCATCGCGGCCCGTCATGGCCGGCATGGTGCTGGCGGTGGCCACGCTGATCCTGCTGGGGGCGGTGATGGTGGGTTGGGTCGAGGCCGTGCACCGGCGCGGCGCCGTGGCCAAGCTGCGCGCGGCCACCAACGCCATGCCCGCGGCCCTGGCCATGTACGACGCCGACGACCGGCTGGTCGTCTGGAACGCCACCTACGAACGGCTGCGGCCGCACTACACCGAGCTGCTGAAGCCGGGCCTGCTGTTCGACGACCTGGTCCGCGCCGACGGCTTCGATGAGGTCTGGCTGGCCGAGCGCAAGCGGGAACGCCGCAAGGGCGAGCCCCTCGAGATCGAGATGGCCGGCGGCCAGTGGGTCCGCATCGAGAACACCCCCACCGTCGATGGCGGCCTGATCACCGTCGGGGTGGACATCACCGAGCTCAAGCGCCACGCCGAGGCCCTCGCGGGCGCCCTCGCTCAGGCCGAAGCCGCCAGCCGCGCCAAGAGCGAGTTCCTGGCCAATATGAGCCACGAGATCCGCACGCCCCTGAACGGCGTCGCCGGCCTGACCGACGTGCTCGCGGGCACGCGCCTCACGCGCAAGCAGCGGGAGCTGGTGGCGTCGATCCGCGGCTCCGCCGAGACCGTGGATGACCTCCTGGGCGAGATCCTCGATCTGTCGCAGATCGAAGCCGGGATCGCCCCGGTCGCCGACGATCCCTTCGACCTGGGCGGGGCGGTGCGCGCCGTGACCGAGCTCTATCGGCCCCGCGCCGCCGAGCGGGGCGTGGCCATGCGGCTGGAGGGGGCGGACGAGATCCGGACGACCGTCCGGGGAGACGAAGCCCGGCTCAAGCAGGTGCTGGGCGCTCTGCTCGCCAACGCCGTCAAGTTCACCGACCAGGGCGAGATCGTGGCGGCGGTCCGCGCGCTCGGCGACGACCGTTACCGCCTGGCGGTGACCGACAGCGGCATCGGCTTCGATGTCGCCATCAAGGAACAGCTGTTCGAGCGCTTCACCCAGGCCGACGGCTCTTCGACCCGCCGCCGCGGCGGCGCCGGCGTGGGCCTGGCCCTGGCCCGGCGCTGCGCGGGCCTGCTGGGCGGCGAGCTCGACTGCACCTCCGAGCCCGGCAAGGGATCCACCTTCACCCTGGACATCCGGCTGCCCGCGGCCGAACTGGCGCATTCCATCCCCGCCGAGGCGTCGCCGGATGACGCCGGGCCGGAGGCCGGGACCGATCGGCCGCTGGTCGCCCTGATCGTCGACGACAACGCCACCAACCGGCAGGTCCTGGAGATGATCCTCGAGCAGGTGGGCATCGGCTTCGCCTCGGCCCAGAACGGCCTCGAGGCGGTCGAGGCCTGCGAGGCGCGGCGTTTCGACGTCATCCTGATGGACATCCAGATGCCGGTGATGGACGGCCTGGCCGCCACGCGCGAGATCCGCCGCCGCGAGGCCGCCGCCCGCCGTCCGCACGCGCCGGTGATCGTCGTGTCCGCCAACTGTCTGCCCGAGCAGGTGGCGGCGTCCAGGCAGGCCGGCGCCGAGCGCCATCTGGCCAAACCCATCAACGCCGCGGTGCTGCTCCAGGCCCTGGCCGAGGTCGTCGGTCCGTCGCCCGAGATGACCAGGGTGGCCTGACCGGAGACGACGCTCGCCGGGCTACTTCGCCGGCGCCGCCGCCACGCCCCAGGGGCGCTGGCCCAGGCGCACCTTGCCGATCACCTGCATCGTCGCGGTGTCGACGATCGTCATGTCGTTGGACGGGCCGTTGGCGGTGAACAGCCGCTTTCCGTCCGCGCTGATCGCCACGCCCCAGGGCCGCTGGCCGACCGCGAGTGGCGGAGCGGGCGTGCTCGTGGCCGCGTCGATCGGCGCCAGCGTCCCCCCGCGTCCGGTGGTGACATAGACCTTCGCGCCGTCGGGCGAGACCGCGACGCCCATCGGCTTGTCGCCCTGGCCGGGCAGGGTGATGGTGCTGACCACCTG
>CAZTMF010000064.1:0-11362 GCA_964614675.1 uncultured Caulobacteraceae bacterium
TCCCCGGGATCCGCCCCGGCAAGCGCACGGCAGAGTACCTCGACTATGTGCTGACCCGCCTGACCGTGATCGGCGCGGCCTACATCACCCTCGTCTGCATCCTGCCCGAGGCGCTGATGGCCAAGATGCAGTCGAACCAGTTCTACTTCGGCGGCACCTCGCTCCTGATCGTGGTGTCGGTGACCATGGACACCGTGGCCCAAATCCAGTCGTATCTCCTGGCGCACCAGTACGAGGGACTCATCAAGAAGTCCCGGCTGCGGGGGCGCGCGCGCTAAGGTCGGCGCGCCTCGCCCGAAAGGGATGGGGCCGTCGCCACCGCGTGTTGGGCGAGGGAAGGGCGATCTGGTGAATCTTGTTCTGTTTGGGCCGCCGGCGGCGGGAAAGGGCACTCAGGCCAAGCGCCTGGTGTCGGAGCGGCGCATGGTCCAGCTGTCGACCGGCGACATGCTGCGCGCGGCGCGGGCGTCGGGATCGGAGCTCGGTCAGAAGGTCGCCGGCATCATGGACCGGGGCGAGCTGGTCCCCGATGAGGTCGTCATCGCCCTGATCGAGGAGGCCCTGCCCAAGGCCGATGCGGCCGGCGGCGCCATCTTCGACGGCTTTCCCCGCACCGTGGCCCAGGCCGAGGCGCTGGACGCCAGTCTGGCCCGACGGAACGCCAGGATCGACCTCGTGATCCGGCTGGTGGTCGACGACGAAGCCCTGATGAAACGCATCGCCGGCCGCTTCGCCGCCGAGGGCCGCTCCGACGACAATCCCGAGGCCTTCGCCGTGCGCCTGGGAGCCTACAACAAGCAGACCGCGCCCTTGCTTCCCTACTACCGGGACCAGGGCAAGCTGGTGGAGATCGACGGCATGGCGCCGATCGAGGAGGTCGCCCGCGAGATCGACCGGGTGCTGCGCGTCGGCGCAGCGGCGCCGGCCCGCTAGGCCGGGAACCGGCGGGGAGCCCGGGCGTGGAGCGCACCTGCTTCGTCCACATCGGCGCTCCCAAGACCGGAAGCACCTTCCTGCAGAAGGTCCTGGCGTCGAACCAGGCGGTGATGCGCGAAGCGGGCCTGCTCTACCCCCCGTCCACCCTCAGGGGCTTCGGCCATCACGACATCGCCTTCCTTCTCGGAGGCGGCTATCCGGACTGGGCCACGCCCCAGCCCAAGCCGCTGGAGCAGCTGCTCGCGGAGACCGCCGGGGACATCGCCGGCCATGACGGCGACCTGCTGTTCAGCTCGGAGGACTTCTTCCTGTTTCCCCGGCCGGATCGGCTGAAGGACTTCCTGTCCGAATGCGGGGCCCTGCGGGGACGCAGGACGAGGATCATCGTCTATGTCCGGCGTCAGGATGAGGCCATGGAGGCCTGGTACAACCAGGCGGTCAAGGCCATGGGAGAGACCCGGACGATCGAGGAGGCCTGCCCGGAGTACGCGGATCTCTGGGACTACGGCGCCCGTCTCAGTTCATGGGCGGACGCCTTCGGCGAGGAGGCGATCATGGTGCGCCGCTTCCGGCCTGCCGGCGCCTCACCGTCCATATTGGAGGATTTCCAGGACGCCGTCGGCTACAGCGGGCTTCGGCTGCTGGAGAGCGGGTCCGGCGACATCGTCAATCCGCGCGAGAACGCGGACGTACTGGAGTTCCAGAGAGCCATGAACCGCCTGCCGCTGACAGCCCAGCAGAAGCGGCGCTTCCACAAGGAGCTCATGGCGCTGAGTCAGGCCGCCCGGGGGTCGGGCATCTTCGACGAGCGGCCGCTTCTCGGCGCCGAGGCGCTCCTGCGGATTCTCCAGCGCTACGCCGAGAGCAACGCGGAAGTCGCGCGCCGCTATCTCGGGGCCGAACGGCTATTCGATCTGGACGGGAACCTGGACGATGAACCCACCGCTGCTGCCGGAGAGGGCCTCACGGCCGAGAAGTTGATCTATATTCTCGGATGGATTCTGGCCACAGCGGACCCGGGGCGGACGGCGTGAGCGACATATTCTCGTTCTACAAGGAACACCCCAAGACCTGCGATCCCAAGGACTACTGGGGGCAGGTCATGCGGATCGTCCGCGGCAAGCCCGTGGGCGAGGACCAGATCCAGATGATCGTGGACGCCGTCCTGTCGGGCCTGCAGATCCGCGCCGACGACGTGTTGCTCGATCTCGGCTGCGGCAATGGCGCCCTGACGGACCGCATCTTCTCCCACTGCCAGGGCGGCCTTGGCGTGGATTTCTCGCCGTCGCTGATCGAGGTGGCGGAGCGGGACTTCGCGGTCCCCGGCCAGCGCGACTACCACGTGCAGGATGCTCTGGGATTCGCGATCGCCGCGACCGACACCACGCGGTTCACCAGGGCGCTCTGTTATGGGGCGCTGATGTTCCTCACCGCGGAGGCCGCCGAGAAGCTGCTCGAGTCCGTCAACGCGCGGTTCCCGAACGTCGAACGCTTCATGCTCGGCAACATGCCGGACCGCCGCCTGATCAAGGACTTCTTCCGCGGCGGCTACCGTCCCGGCATGGAGGATGACCCCGCCGGAGCGACGGGCATCTGGCGGACGGAAGAGGATTTCGCCGAGCTGGCGCGGCGCACCGGCTGGGAGTGCTCCATCACCCGCATGCCGCCGGAGTTCTTCGCGGCGCACTACAGATACGATGTGATCCTCACCCGGCCCGTCCGGTGATGGCGAGGCTTCGTCTGTGACAGGCGCAAAGCGTCGTCCGGAGGATCTCGCGATCCTCGGCGGCGATCCCCTGTTCACCTCGCCCAGGCCCATCGGCCAGCTCGATGCGCCTCCGGTGGAGGACTATCTGCGCATCTTGCGGCGGTCCTTCGAAAGCCGGCGGCTGACCAACGACGGTCCTGCGGTCCAGGAACTCGAACAGCGGCTTTGCGACTGGCACCAGGTGGGAAACTGCATCAGCGTCGCCAACGCGGCCCTGGGCCTGACCATGCTGATGCAGCTGGCCTCGCGCGGCCGCCCGGGCGATGTGGCCATGCCAGCCTTCTCCTTCCGGGGGCTTCCGCATCTCGCGAGGTGGGCAGGCCAGACGCCGCTGTTCTGCGATGTGGACCCGGCGACCCACACGCTCGACCCGGCGGACGTCGCCGATCGCATGACCGATCGGACGAGCTCGATCCTCGCCGTCTGCAACTTCAACGACCCGGGCGACCTGGAGGGCCTGGGCGAGCTCGCCCGGCGTCGGGGCGCGCCGCTGATCATCGATTCCGTCTACGGATTTGGGGCGACCCATCGGGGCCGCCCGCTCGGGGGATTCGGAACGGCCGAGGTCTTCAGCCTCCACGCCACCAAGCTGTTGAATGGCTTCGAAGGCGGCTACATCACCACCAATGACGATGCTCTCGCGACGGCCCTGCGCTGGCAGCGGAACTTCGCCTTGCCCGGTTTGCGTCCGGATGGCCTCGAGCTGGACCATGTGCTCGGCCTCAATGCCAAGCTGAACGAGTTGCACGCGGCGATGGCCCTGGCCGGCCTCGATCGGGTGGATTCGATCATCGAGGGCAATAAGGCCCGACACCAGGCCTATCTCGAGCAGGTCGATCCCATCCCCGGCCTCGCCCTCATGCCCTGCGACGACAGCCGGGACCGGCGGGGGTTCCAGCTGGCGATCCTGGATGTCGGCTCGCCCTGGCCGCTCACGCGCGATGAGACGCTGAAGCTGCTCCGCGCCGAAGGCGCCGCCGTCGGGCCCTATTACAGTCCCCCGCTGCATGTGGCGGACGCCCGCGGCGAGTCCGTCGCCCGCCTTCCGGTGTCCGAGGTGCTCGCCCGGCGGTTCGTACAGCTGCCAGTCGGCGAGCTGGTCTCCCTTGATGACATCCGTGCGATCGGCGCGCTCCTGCGCTCTGTCTCCGAGCACGGCGACGCCGTCCGCGCCCGACTGGGGAGGGTGTGAACGTGGGCGCGGGCCGCACCATCGCCGCCCTGGGCGGCGCCCCCGCCTTCACGGCCCCGCTGCACGTGGCCCAAGTCAATCTGCCTCCGTGGGAAGACGTCGAGGCGGCGTTTCGGGGCATCTTCGAGCGGCGCTGGTTCGCCAACCATGGGCCGCTCGTCCGCGACCTGGACGAGGCGTTCGCCGAAGCGACGGGCGCTCGCCATGCCGTCTGCGTCACCAACGGCACGGTCGCCCTGATGGTCATGGCGCGGGCGCTGGAGCTCTCCGGCGAGGTGATCGCCCCGTCCTTCACCTTTCCGGCGACGGTGCAGGCCCTGCAGTGGGCGGGGCTGACGCCGGTGCTCTGCGACGTCGAGCCGGACACCCAGATGATCTCGACCAGGACGGTCGAGCCGCTGATCGGCGAGCGCACCTGCGGGGTGCTGGGCGTCCACACCTGGGGACGCGCCTGCGATCCCGACGGGCTGGCGGAGCTCTGCGACCGGCGCGGGCTGGCCCTGGTGTTCGACGCCTGCCACGGGGTGGGCTGCACCCACGACGGACGGCCCCTCGGGAATTTCGGGGTGGGAGAGGCCTTCTCGTTCCACGCCACCAAGGTGCTGAATGGCGCGGAGGGCGGCTGCATCACCACCAACGACGCCGACTTCGCCGCCCGGCTCAGGACCATCCGCAGCTTCCATGGCCCGGAGACCTTCGCCGACGTCCCCACGCGGCTGAACGCCAAGATGAGCGAGGCCCAGGCTGCGCTTGCGCTGCTGAGCCTCAGAGACCTGGAGACCAACATCCAGGCCAACCTCAGCCGCTACAGGCGCTATGCCGATGGCCTCGCGGGCTTGCCGGGGCTTTCCCTGGTCCGCTACGACCAGCGCGAACAGAACAACCATCAGTACGTCGTGGTCGAAGTCGACGAGCCGGCGTTCGGGCTCAGTCGTGACCAGCTTCTCGCTGCGCTGGAGGCTGAGAACATCCTATGCCGCCGTCACTTCTTCCCCGGTGTCCACCGGGCGCGGCCGGACCTCAGGCAGGTGGCCGAGCTGCCAAACACCGACCGCCTCTGCGGCCGGCTCATCCAGCTGCCGACGGGACAGGCCATGTCGCCGGACGACGCCACGCGGGTCGCCGAGGCCATCCAGGACATCCATGCGTCGAGAGCAGCCCTGATCGCCCAGACCCGCCAATGAAGCTGGCGATCATGCAGCCGTATTTCTTCCCCTATCTGGGGTACTTCGAGCTGATCCAGCTGTCGGACGCCTGGATCGTGTTCGACACGGTCAAGTACAATCCCAAGAGCTGGATGAACCGCAACCGGATCCTGCATCCGACCAGGGGCTGGCAGTACGTCACCGCGCCGGTGGACCGCGCCAGCGGCGGCGAGCTGCTCTGCGAGATGCAGCTCATCGACCCTGCCGCGGCCATGCAGCGGCTCCTTGGCCAGATCGATCACTACCGTGTGCATCGCGCCCCGTTCTTCGGCGCGGTGCGGAGCCTCATCGAACGCTCCTTCGACCTGGCGTCGCCCGTGAGCCTGCGCGACCTGTGCGTCCGCGCGCTCGCCGAGACCTGCGCCCACGTCGGCCTGGACTTCAGGCCCCAGTCCCTCTCGTCCATGGATTTGCCGTTGCCGACGATCAGTCACGCCGGCCAATGGGCGCTTGAGATCAGCAGCGCCATGAAAGCCGACATCTATATCAATGCGCCGGGAGGGCGGGACCTGTTCCTGCCAGAGGAGTTCGCCGCCCGTGGAATCGAGTTGCAGTTCCTGCAGCCCAATCCGTTCCGCTACGCCACTCCGGGGTACGATTTCGTGGAGAACCTCTCGATCATCGACGTGCTGATGTGGACCGCGCCGGAGGTGGTGCGCGCGCGCCTGGCGAAGGCCAGTGTGCAGCCATGATCGTCGATCGCCGCGCATTGCGGGAAGCGGTCCTCGGCAAGGGCCTGATGGACGACGCCTTCTATGTCGCCAACTACGGCGAGCGCATACCGCCCGGCGAGCCGGCCATCGACCACTACGTCCGGGTCGGCCACGACCAGGGCTATGCCCCCTGCGCCGCCTTCGATCCCGTCCTCCACGAGGTGATGCACGGCCCCACGCCTCCGTCCGAATGGCCGGATCGGGCCCAGGCGGAAGCCGCTCCACCCCCCGTCGCGGAGATCTTCCCGAACCTGGACCTCAAGGTCGCCTTCTTCAGCAGCAGGCCCGGCCGGGAGCTCACCGAAAACATCCGGGAGATGATCGACAATCCGACCCGGGCGGTCGAGCTGCCCACCGACGTCGGCGTCTACAACTTCCACAACCCCGCCTCGTCGGACCTGTTCGCCACCATCGAAGCGGGTCGGCCGTTCTCTTTCGTTCGCATTCCCCACGGCTTCTGGGATTGCTCCAGCGCGCTCGACCGGCTCACGGGCGAACTCGAGAACGATCCGCGGACCCGGTCCCTTTCCGACGCCCACCGCCGCGCCCTGGCCATCCGCCTGCTTGCCGTCGGTTCTCCGGACAATGGCAATTTTGCCGGGGACTACATCGATACGATCCTGGACGACCTGCGCCACCATCCGCGCGACCCGGATCTGCTCACCGGCATAGCGTTCAAGGGCTATCCGACCTACGAGGATTCCGCTTTCGGGCAGGGACCCCCGACGCCTGCCAATCTGACCCGGACGAAGGATTTTACTCAGCTCTTCTCGCCTCACGATCGCCTCTACGACGCGACGGTCTGGAAGCGCTGGGCCCTGCTCGGCGGATTGAGGCGCCTGCCCCAGGTCCTGAGCGGCCGTCCCTTGATCCTGGTGGCCCAGGCGTTTTTCGGTGTCCTGGCGGAGCGGCTTCAGCTTCCGCAGCTGGTGATGGTCGACGTCCCTGGCCAGAAGACCCAGCTGATCCGCCGGCAGGTGCTGGCCCGGATCGAAGCTGCGATCGAGGCCCAACTCGACCAGGCCCCGGACCGTCCGCCGGTTGTGCTGTTCCAGTGCGGCGCTTCAATCGCCTATTGGTTCATTCTGCGCCTGAGGGCCAGGTTCCCCCAGGCCACCTATCTGGACATCGGCCAGGCGCTGAACATCTGGTGCATCGACCTCACCGGTGAGCGCCACCTCTGGGTTCGGATCTACTACAGCCGGTTCTCCGAGGCTTGCGGCACGGGCCGGGCCGGCCTTGCCCTGCCGGATCAGGCGTAGCCGTAGCGCTCGGCAAGCGCCTCGAGCGACTGGAATTCCGCGCTCGGGAGCCTCTGCTTCACCTCGTCCCGAAGGTCCGACTTGCCCGATTGGATGGCGACGTCCGTCAGCTTGTCCGGCGTGACCGCCGCCTCGACGCCCAGGGCCGCCATGACGCGCTCGAGCACGGCTTCCGGCTCGGCGCAGAGGTCCTCGAAGCGGATCTCGATCGCAGCGTCTGCGGCGGCCATCCCCAGGCGGGCGCCCTGAACGGAGGCTTCCCAGAGCTCACTCCAGAACTGGGTCGGCGTGGTCCGGCGCTCGTCGAGATGGACGAACTGGTCGTACACCTCGGGGAGAGTTCCCAGGGTGGCGACCGGATCGCGGAGCAGGTTCAGCACGCGCGCGCCCGGGAAGGCCTTCAGCCAGGCGTCGACGGTGAGGCCGTTGCGCGGATCCTTGAAGCCCCAGGTCTGTCCGGGCTCCAGTCCCGCGAGCGCCATCCTGAACGCCAGCCGCTCCGGTGAGATGATGTCCGCCTCTTCCGGGCCCGAGCCCAGGCGGGCTGGATCCAGGCAACCAGGCTTCAGGAGCGCGTTCAGCTGGATCACGTACCGCCATTCATACTGGTAGACGTTGATCTGCTGCTTGATCCCGAGGGCGGCCAGCTGGCGGGCCAGCAGGCGCGTGCCCGAATGATGGAAACCGCACACGATCACTGGCCGCAGGAACTCCGGATCCCGCAGCAGCCGCTCGGCCATCTGGGCCACGTGCTCCAGGCCACCGTGTGCGTCGGTCATGTCCGCCCGGCAGATGGCCAGAAGCTCGTCGCGGCGGGAAGGCGACGCGAACCGGTCGAGCGCATCGTAGACGCAGACGTTCAGGTTGGCGCCATGCTTCCCTTCGGCCTTGAGATAGAGGTCCTCGCCCGAACTCCGGACGAAATCGGCGAATTGCTGGGGGTAGCGCGCGGCCAGTTCCCCGAACGCGGGGTCGGCGTAGAGCTCGCGGAACAGACGCCACGCCGCGATGACGTTGTCGGGATTGGCCGACACCACACGCTGGATCAGGGCGGCGAGTTCCGCGAACATCCTGGACGCCAGGTCGCCGCCGAGACGATCGGCGAGGTCCGGGTCGGCGCCGGCCAGTGACGCCCAGACCCCGATGCAGGCGCGCCAGACCGCGGCCTGGAGTTTCGTGTCAGTCGTCCCCTTCAGCACGTCCATGATGGGGCGCCACCCCTTTTGACGGTGCGGCAGCTGCTCGATGACCTTTCTCAGTTCGACAAGGGCTTCCTCGGCGCGGCCTTCGCGCGCCAGGGTCACGGCCAGGCGCCCGACATCGGCGAGATCCTCCGCCTTCCTCGGTTCTGCGAAGAGCGGGGCCTCGGGCGCCGACGTTCGCCCGGCCCCGAGTTGCTTGCTGAGCGCCGCTATTTCCGCCTGCTGCTGGGAGAGCAGGTCCCGCGCCCTCTTCAGGGCGACGGTGCGCACTTCGAGACGGTCCTCGGCTCGAGACAGCCGCAGCTGAAGCCGCGCCGTCTCGCGCTCCGCCGCCTTGCTCGCCTCGATCAGGCTCTCCGCCGAAAAGAAGCCGTCGATCAGGGTCTGGATCTCCGGCGTGACACGTGACTTCGGCGACAGGATGCCGAGTCCATTGAAGAAGGGCAGGGACCAGAACGCCACCTGGAAGGGGGCCGCCGCGATGAAGTCCTCGATGCCGGTCATCACCCCGTTGCGGGGGCCGCCTTCGACGGTCGCGTGCGCGAAACGACCGTTGATCCCGTCCTTCACGAGGCCCGGCTGGTCCGGATCCAGGCCCTGATAGGCAAAGGGCTGCCGCTCGTCGACATTGTCCGGCCTCGGATACATGTCGCGCCGCCCGTAGGGCCACTCCGTGTGGCGGAGGAGGACATAAGGGAAGGGCTGGCCTCGCAGGGCCGACAGCTGTCGGAGCAAGGTCAGGACCGCATTGATCGTCCACCAGTTGGGCTCGCGGTCGATTATGACCACGTCGGGGTGCTCGGCCACCGGCACGCCCTTGATCGTCCTCAGCCTGGTGAGGACGTGCTGCTGGGCGAAGCCGGCCAGCATGTCCTCCAGCGCCTCGGTGGGATTGGCGCAGATGATGTCCGCGCGGCAGCCGCTTTGCCGGCAGTATTGCAGCAGGCGCTCGGTGAGTTGAACGTCGTCCACGCCGATCTGCATCACCCGGCGAGGCTCGAGCCGCCGGAGGATCGGCTCGATATAGAGGGACCAAAGAGGCGCCAAAGTCAGCTCACAGGCTCTGAGATGTTGTCGAGGCTCTCGTCGTAGTCGGCGGACGGCTCGCCCACGCGCAGAATGAACCCCGACGGACAGGAGGTCAGGACGTTCCGCTCCCACGATCCGTCGACGACCAGGCAGGGATCTTCTCGGACCATCTCGTTGATGGCGCGCTGAGCTCTGAGCCGGGCGTAACCGATCCACGGCTGCCCGCGGGACGTCCGCAGCGCCACCAAGTAGCCGCGGTGGCCGACGAACCTTGCGTAGTCGGCGAGGTTCTGGGCGCCCAGCTTGGGCACGCTGTCCACCGCATAGAGCACAAGGGTGGACTCCGCCGTCCCGATGAGTTGGGCGACGCGCCGGAGAGTCTTCGGCGCGTTCGGTTCGTCGAAGATCGTGTGAACCGTGGCCGCCAGGCCTTCCGGCGGCGGCTGCTTCCGGGACGCCCAGATGAGAACGGGGGTGGGGATGTCCAGCAGCTTCAGGATGGAATCGACGAAGACGGCCAGACCGGGCTCGGCGTGGGCCAGGATCACATGCGTCGGCCGGGTCCGCGTCATGATCTCCTGCAGCGCCACCAAATCGGCCGGATAGAGGTCGATCGGCTGGCCGAGCCAGGTGGTGCGCGTGTCGAAATTGGCTTCGGTGTAGGTCGAGACGAGGTATTGCCGTGTGCCGGCGTCGAAGTGCTCGTGGAAGGAGATCGGGCGGATCGCGTCGGTCAGCCGCACGCCGCGGGGAAAGGTCGGCCGCCGCTTCAGCTTATGCGGGGTGCTGTCGACGAACGCGCCCCTGAAGGTAAGCTTCGAGGTGTCCGCGCTCCGGAAGCTCTCTCCCCTGATCTCCTCGTACTTGATCATGTACTCGCGGACCCGCCGGTCCTTCTCCTCGACGCTGACGTTGGTCGTCGTGCCGTCGTGGAACTGGTGAAACGAGGCCTCTCCGATCAGCCCCACCAGCGGCCCCTCTGCGGCCTCGATCGCGCGCGAGAAGATGTCGAGATTGGCGAGACCTGCGCCCGGCTCGTCGAAGCCCTCGTCGAAACCGCCGATCCGGCGCCAGACCTCGGCGGGCATGAACAGGCAGTTGCTCTCGGCCATGCCGCGGAACCAAGCCAGCTGCATGCTGGTCACCGGTACGCCGATGCGAAACAGGTCGTAGCCGTCCTTGGGCCACTCGATGCCCTCGAACAGCTTGTCCTCTTGTTCGCGGGTGTAGCCGTTGACCGAGAGCCAGCGCTGATCTCCGCCGATGAACCACTGCCTGACGGCCACGACGGCCCCAGGGTTCTCGCGGAACACCTCCATGGCCAAGCGAATGACGCCGGGGGTCACGACGTGGGCGCCATCGATCATCACGGCCAGGACGCGACCCCTGGCCTGCTCGGCGGCCCGGTTGATCGGTCCCACCGGCGAGGGGTGGGGCGGGTCCGGCCGCACCAGCCTGAACTCCGGCCCGAAGCTTTCGACGAACGCCTGCTCCAGCGGCGGGTTCGAGCCGTTGTCCAGGCACAGGACTTCGTACTGGAGGTCGTCGATTCCCCGCTGGTAGGCGCGCGACAGGGCGCGGAGCGTCCGCGCCGCTTCCCGGCGCATGTTGTAGAAGTTGACGATGACCGAAAGGTCCAAAGGACGCCCCCAACCGACTGAAGGCTGTTTAGGGGGCCGCCGCGGACCGATCAACTGAGCGACCGGCTCGGCCCTTAGAGCAGGTGGAACGTCCGGCCCTGCATCCAGCAGAGCTCCTCGAGGTTCAGCCGCTCCTCGGCGGGCGGCGCCGGGCCTTTCTGGACGAACGCGATGCCCGGATAGACATGGATCTTGGCGATCAGGTCCGGCCGCGAGATCTGGGCCATCATCAGCTGGAACACGAGATTGCTCAGGGCCGGCTGGTCCTGCCAGTGCATGAACCCGCGCTGGTGGGCCCACTGCCAATCCTCGATCACATAGAACCCGCCTGTCCGGACGAACGGGAAGAGGATCTCGAACGAGGCCTTGGTCAGCTCATAGAAGTGCGAGGCGTCGTCGATGACCAGGTCGAGGG
>CAZTMF010000065.1:0-11211 GCA_964614675.1 uncultured Caulobacteraceae bacterium
AAGGCGCCCAAGGCCGTGCCGATCTCATCGCCGACGCCGCCCGCGCACGCCC
The DNA here is from genome assembly GCA_964614675.1 of uncultured Caulobacteraceae bacterium. Taxonomy (GTDB): domain Bacteria; phylum Pseudomonadota; class Alphaproteobacteria; order Caulobacterales; family Caulobacteraceae; genus JANWHQ01. Next base: position 53 of record CAZTMF010000065.1, read on the forward strand.
CGACGAAGGCGCACGTCCTTCACGCCAAGGCCCCGCGGGCGGCCAAGACCCCCGGCCCGCCGCGACTGGTCCAGGTCGCCGCGCCCCGGACGGTCGCACCGCGGCCGCGCCACCTGGTGGTTCAGCTGACCGACGAGTCGCCGCGGCGGCGCCACGACGCAAGGACGCATGTACGTGGTTCGCCGCCGGCCCGCGCCATGCACCGAAGCCTGCTCACGCCGGTGCACAGCCGTCCCGACATCCGGCGGCCGCCGGCCGTGTCCCGCCACAGCCGCGAGATCCACCAGGTCCGTTACGAGCGCCCCGCCCGCCATGTCGTGACGAGCAGGCTCGTCCACGTGGCCAGCGACCATCCCCCTCGCCACGCGCATGCGCCACGGCGGCGCCTCTATCGGCATGTGCGGATGCTCTGGGGCGGCCCCGACCCCTATCTCTAGGACGCCACCGGCGCGACCAACCGGCCCGAACCCTGGCGAACCGCGGCCGGGAGAGGCCGCCTAAAGCACGCTAAGGTGTATATCCATTCAGGATATATCTTGAGGTTTTGGCAAAGCTTGGAGACCTATCGCGTTCGTCGCGGGGTTGTGTTTGGGGGCGGCGGTCCGCTCCCACCCACGCTGGGGTTGCATCAGATGCCAGCTTCCTTGAAACGTCTCCTAAGGGACGAAAACGGCGCGACGGCCGTCGAATATGGCCTGATCGCCGCGCTCATCGCCGTGGTCATCATCGTCGGCCTGACGTCCGTCGGCGGCAACCTGAGCACAATGTTCGGCAATGTCGCCACCAACGTCTCGAACGCCAAATAGGCGTCCTGGGGTCGGGGCGCGCCAGAGGGCCGCCCCGGCCGCTTCCTGTCAGCCCGCGGCCTGCGCGGTCGCAGGGAAGGTCGTCGCCGCCGACGAGATATCCATCGCCTCCAGCACGCCTTCGACCAGCCGCTGGGCGGTGACGGGCTTGGGCACGTGCAGGTCCGCGCCGGCGGCCTCCGCGTCCAGCCGATGCTGGCGCATGGCGTTGGCGCTCAGCATGATCACCGCCGTGCGGGCGCGGTCCGGGTCCTGGGCCTCGTGACGGCGCAGGGCGCGCGTCGCGGCCAGGCCATCCATCACCGGCATCTGCATGTCCATGAGCACGAGGTCGAAGCTCCCGGCCTCGAAGGCGTCCAACGCCTGCTGGCCGTTCTCGACCGTGGTCACCTCCACCTGGAACGGTTCGAGGATCAGTTGCACGACCCGCTGGTTGATCGGATGGTCGTCCGCCAGCAGCACGCGCAGGCCCTTGAGCCCCGCGAGGACCGGATCCTCCTCCGCGCCCGCGGCGCCGACGACGAGACGCTGCGCCGCCCGATCGGCGTCGTAGTCCTCGAGCGAGCAGGCGCGCGTCAACGGCAGGGTGACGCGGAAGCGGCTGCCCTCGCCCGGGGCGGATTCCGTATCGATCGAGCCGTCCATCATCTCGATCAGGGCGCGGGTGATCGACAGCCCAAGGCCCGAGCCGCCGAACCGGCGGGTGATGGTGGTGTCCGCCTGGCTGAAGCGCTGGAACAGATGCTCGGCCGCGTCCTTGTCGAAGCCGACGCCGGTGTCCCTGACCTCGAAACTCAGGATGCTGGGCTGGCCGGCCTCGGCGGGATCGGTCACGTCGATCGCGACCCGCACCTCGCCCCCGGCGGTGAACTTCACGGCGTTGGACAACAGGTTCGAGAACACCTGCTTGATCCGGACGTCATCGCCGGTGAAGTCGCCCCGGGCGGCCTCGTTGCGCGTCACCGGGAAGCTCAGGCCCTTCTCTTCGGCCTTGATGCGGAACACCTCCACCACCGCGTCCAGTTCTGCCCTGAGGTCGAAGGTCCGCGTCTCGATCTCCAGCCGGCCGGCCTCGATCTTGGACACGTCGAGCACGTCCGACACCAGCCGCTCGAGCGTCACGCCCGAGCTTTCGATCAGCGACACCATCTCGCGCTGGGCGGGGGTCAGCTGGGTCTGCGCCAGCGCAGCCACCACGCCGATGACGCCGTTCAGCGGGGTGCGGATCTCGTGGCTCATATTGGCCAGGAAGTCGCTCTTGGACCGATTGGCGGCCTCGGCCGCGTCGCGGGCGGCGGCGAGTTCCTCCTCGGCCTTGACCCGGTGGATGGCGATCGAGGCCATCTCCGAGGCGGTTTCCATGAAGGTGAGATCGTCAGGGCCCGGGCCGCCGATGCGCTGGCGATAGATGGCGAAGGTGCCGATCACCTCGCCCTGGGCGCCCCGGATCGGCTGGGACCAGCAGGCGCACAGGCCCGTACCGTCCACCAGGTGTTTGATCGGCGCCCACAGGGGATCGGTCTGCATGTCCTCGACGATCACCCGCTCATTGCGGAAGGCCGCGACCGGGCAGGAGCCCACGTCCGGCCCGATCGGCGCGGCCACCACGTTGTTGCGGTAAGCGGGCGGCAGACTGGGGGCGGCGGCAAGGTGCAGCCACTTGGTTTCGCCGTTGAGCAGATAAATGCTGCAGGCGACGTCGGGAGCTTCCTCCTCCACCGCCTGGATGATGGCTTCCAGCACTTCCCCGACCGGTGTGCCCATGGTGATCAGCGACATGATCCGTCGGAATCGGATCAGAGCAGACGTTCGACTCATGCGCCTGAAGCCCCCGGGAAAAGGTCTCGCAGCGGGCATTATCGCGCGGCTGTCTCGCCACAACGTTAATTGCAAACACAACCCAGGCCATGCCGCCTCAGGCCGACGGCGGATCGCCGCCTAGCCCGCCAGGATGGTGCGCGTGAAGCGGACCTCGACGCCCGAGCCGTGACCGGCATACGGCGTCCAGGGGTCGGCGACCTTGCCGTGGTGGTCGGAGACATAGACGCCGAACTGCTCCACGGGCTCGCCATCGGGGCCCAGGACGCCATAGCCGAAGTACCGGACCTCGAGCCCGTCGGCCTGTTTGGCGGTCTGGGGCGCGACGGCCACGAGCTTGCCCTTCATCGCCGTCACATGCGCCTTGATGGCGTCCATGAAACCCGCGACGTCGCGCACGCCGTCCGAAGTCATCTGCTGGACCGCGCAGGTCGGTGTCGGCGGATCCTCCAGGGTGACCGCGAACAGGGTCTCGGGCGTGCGGACCAGCCAGCCGCGCCCAGGCCCGTCGGGCAGATAGGTCCTGGCCTGCTCGGCGCTCAACGGGGCCTGGGACCTGACCTGCAAGGCTGCATCCACCGCCGCCCCGTCGGGAAAGGCCTTGATGCAGAAGATCGAGAACATCTGCGCCAGCGGAGCGTCGCTGACATAGACGTGCGTGGGCGACAAAGCGGCCGCCGCACCTACGGGCGCAGCCTGCGAGGCCGCGCCAGGAAGCGTGAGCCCCAGCACGCCCAGGATGGCGCCGAACGTCTGCCTGCGACCAAGCTTCACTGACGACATGACGGTTGCTTAGCCCTCCTCCGGCTGCGGTCAATGGCTTGCGCCGTCGCGGCGAACTCGCTCGCCGAGATGGGGATCATACGCCCTCCTCGCGCCTCCGATCGTGGCGGCTCAGGATCTCGTCCCATGTGACGGCGCCAAGGCCCCGCGGCGGGGCGGCGGTCGGGGGCTCGGGCGCCAACCGGCGTGCGAACGGCCGGCTCATGCAAGCGTAGCGCGCCTCGTCGGCCGCATGGTCCTCGCTCTCGGTGTCGATGTCCTCGGGCCGGGCCGGATCGTGCTGCAACACAGGAACGGTGCGAATGAAATCGCGGCAGGTCGAGAACACCACCAACTGGGGGCCCGTCTCGTCTCCCGAGATGCGGGCGCGCATCTGGTCCCATCCGCCCATGGCGCCCCCCCTCGCCACCCGAGCATTGTCGGCGCGGCGGAAGGCCGCGCCCGCCCGGAACATCCGCTCGCCGATCGAGGGTCCGCCGTCGGCGGCGAAGATGGCCGGGTCGGCCACCCCATAGGCGATCTCCTCGCCCGCCTCCCGCGCCAGGATCCCTTCGGCGACCGCCTCGGCGGTAAGCTTCAGCCCTTCGTTGGACTTGCCCGTGCAGCCGTACCATTCGCGGTAGCGGACCAGCGCGCCGCGCGGGATGGCGGTCCGGGCGCCGCCCTCGCATTCCGCCGATGTCGCCTCCGGGCAGATCGTCCACCAACCCACCGAGAACGGCCGCGCCGAGCCCCAGTCCAGCGATCGGAACCGGGTCCAGCCGGCCGGGATGGCGAAGGGCCGCACGACGTTGCGCGCCGACCAGTTGTCGAAGAAGGCGCCCTCGACGATGTTCCAGTCGCCTTCCAGCCAGGCCCGGACCAGGTCGGCCGAGCCAGCCTGCTGCAGCTTGGCGACATAGAGCGGGTCGGAGGCCATCAGGAGCGCATTGTCGGACAGCCTGGCCGGGATGAACGCGCGCCCGAGCTCGACTTCCGAGCCGTCGAAGGGCGAGGCGTACCGCTCGGCCACGATGCGCCAGGGCCCGGGATCGATGTAGCGCGCCTTCACCCAGCCATGGCCGGGGCCGCCTGGATTGCAGGAGGCCCGCACGCCGCACGGAACGCCGGCCGCGCTCCGCAGGGACGCACGCAGCTTGTCGACCGGCCCCGGCGTCGGGAACTGGGTCAGTTCCTCGATATAGACGCGGGTGTAGTCATGGCCCTGGTAGTTCTCGGCGTCCGAATCCCGCTCCAGGTAGCGGAACCAGATCACCGCGCCGGAGGGGAAGCGGAAGCAGGATCTCTGCTCCAGGAACCTGGCCCCCGCCGCGCCGAACACCTCGCGGGCGCGCTCGAGGGTCGAGGCCAGGTCGACCTGCCTGCGCCGCACGAACAGGCCCTTGGCGGCGGCGGCATGGCGGGCCTGGTGCAGCACGAAGTCGCCGAGGCAGGCGTCGGTCTTGCCGCCGCCGCGCGCGCCGCCGTAGCAGACGTCGAACACCGGGCAGTTGACGAACGCCGTCTGCGGGCCGGGCTGGGGCGACCAGGCAAGGACCGAGGCTTTCCCCTGCTCTATCTGTCCTTTGGCGCGAACTTCTCTGACCATTGCTCGGCCGTCATGGGTTCCGAGGTGAAGACCTGGGCTGGCGGGGCGGAGGTCGGGTCGGCGGGCTTCTCGGTCCAGAGCCCGGCGATGCGGGCGGCGCGCTCGAGCGTGGCGGAGGCGGCCGCCAAGTTCTTCTCCGTCTTGGCGGCCTCGATGATGCTCCAGGCCTCCTCCAGCAGAAGCTCGCGCGTCAGGTCCTTGGCGGGCGGGCGCTTGCGGGTCGTCACCCTGCCGCCCTCAGCTCCTCGGCCAGCGTGCGGATCGCCGCGCGGCACTCGTCCAGGCCGATCTCCGACAGCCGGTAGCCGTGGCCCGGCACATGATCGAGGCCCTCGCATTCCAGCGCCTGGCGCACGGCGAACAGATGAAAACCGACCGACCGCGGCGAGACGCCGGCCTGGCGGGCCAAATCGTCCGGCGCGACCGCAGCGCCCTTGGCCCCGTAGAGCACGGCCAGGATCTCCGAACCGGCCGGGGTCAGGCCGAACCATTCGCGGAAGGCCAGGCGGCAGCAGGCCGGAGTCATCGGCCCCTCCCCGCCTGGCGGGTGAAGGGATAGCGGCCGTTGCGGTGCTGGCGCACGCCGTAGAGTACGGTGGTGTGGTCGACGCCGAACCATCGGCCGATCTGGACCGAGCTCATGGTCCGGCCGTCCGGCCTGATCAGCTTGCCGATCTCGGCCCAGGCATGCCGACGGGCCGCCAGGACGCGGGCCGTTCGCCTTCGCCCAAGCAGGGCCTCGACCGGAACCTGGTGCAGGGCCGACACCCGCTCGAGCACGAATCGCACGCGCTGGGGCAGGATCGGGACGGATGGCCGCGCTTCCGGGACGGCCGGACCTGTGTAGATGGACGTGAACATAACAAGAACATTAGCACGATACGTGTTGGGTTCAAGCACAATTTGTCATTGGACGGGGATTGGCCGTTTCGCCAGCGTCCGGCCATGAGCATCGGCGAGCGCATCCGCCAGGCCCGCAAGACCTCCGGGCAGTCCCAGGCGTGGCTGGCGGAAAAGGTCGGCCAGGCCCAGACCACCATCTCCTCCTGGGAGACCGGCCGCACCGAGCCGGGCCGTGAGGACGTCGCGCGCATCGCCCGGGCGCTGAACCTGGACGTGGGGGTGCTGGAGCTCGGCGACCAGGCCGCCGGATCGGGCGCCCGCGGCTATCCCCACATCGGCAAGGTGGGAGCCGGCGGCTCGGGCGACTACGCCGACGACTACGCCCTGGGCGAGGCCTTCGACTACATAGAGCCCCTGCCCGGCATGCCGATCGACCAGGAGATCATCGTGCTCGATGTCGAGGGCGACTCCATGGTCCCGGCGGTGTTCGACGGCGACCTGGCCTTCTTCGGTCCGGTCCGCAAGGACGTGGAGGCGCTGCTGAACAAGCGGGTGATGGCGCGCCTCGCCGACGGACGGAAGTTCTTCAAGATCCTCAAGCGGGGGACCCAGGCCGGGCTCTACACCCTGCGCTCGCTGAACCCGGCCACGCCCGACATCGAGGACGTGAGGGTCGACTGGGTCCTGCCCTATCGGGGATCGCGCCCCAAGGAGTAAGGCGAACCCCGGCAGGCGTTGACTTCGGCCAAGCTTGCAGACGATTGTCGGAGTCAACACAGGGCCCCTGATGAACCGGGCCCGAGGGAGGCTTCTGTTTCGATGTCCGTCCGAACACTCGTGCTATCGGCAGCCCTCGCGGCGGGGGCCCTGACCTGGAGCGTCGCCGCCGACGCCCAATCCGGCAACCAGGGCCGCACCTGGGCCCAGGTGGCCAAGCTGCCCGACTTCACCACGGGCATCTGGGAGATCCCGCTCGGACCGCCCCCCGGAGGCGGCCGCCGCGTTTTCACGCCGCCGCCCCAGCCCCAGCTAACCCCGGCCTACGCCGCCAAGCTGAAGGCCTATAACGACGCCAGGGCCAAGGGCGCCGAGCAGGACACCCCCGCGGCCAACTGCGTGCCCCCGGGCATGCCCGAGATCATGGGCCAGCCCTATCCGATCCAGATCATGTTCGGACCTGGCCAGATCTCTCTCCAGGCCGAGGCCTACCAGCAGATCCGGCACATCTACACCGATGGCCGCAAGCACCCGGACGATCCCAACCAGACCTACAACGGCGACTCCATCGGCCACTGGGAAGGCGGAACGCTGGTGGTGGACACGGTGGGCTTCACCACGGACACCCCGCTCGGCAAGAACTACGGGATCCGGCACTCGGAGAAGATGCACATCACCAAGAAGATGCGCCTCACCGACCCCGACACCCTGGAGATCGTCACCTCCATCGAGGATCCTGAGGCCCTGGCCCAGCCCTGGACCAGCACCCGCACCTTCAAGCGTCACCGCGACTGGACGATCTCCGAATACGTTTGCGAGCAGAACAATCGCAATCTGGTCGACGAGAACGGGCGGGCCGGGATCCTCCTGGCGCCGCCGCCAAAACCCGAGTGATCCCGAAATCCGAGTGAATTGAACCTGCCGGCCGTACAAAGGCTCGAGGAGTTCTTCGAATGCAGACCACGTCCCGTTTCCGCCTTGGACTGATCCTGGCCGCCGCCGGCGTCCTTGGCTCGGCCGCGCCGGCGCTCGCCCACCATTCCTTCGCCATGTTCGACATGGCCCAGGAGAAGACCATCACCGGCACGGTGACCGACTTCCAGTGGACCAACCCCCACAGCTGGATCTGGCTCGAGGTGCCGGCCGCCGGCGGCGCCGAGCAGTGGGGCGTCGAGGGCATGAGCCCCAACTTCCTGGAGCGCCGGGGCTGGTCCAAGAACACCCTGCACCGCGGCGACAAGGTCAGCGTCGTCATCCATCCGGTGAAGAACGGCGGCCATGGCGGCAGCTTCGTGCGCGTGACCCTGCCCGACGGCAAGGTGATGGACATGATGGGCGGCTCGGGCCCGGTCTATCCGACCCCCACGGCGGCGCCGAAGACCTGAGACCCGAGGCGAGCCGCGATGGCGCCTTCCGAGCCGGAAGCCTCGCCGCCGGAAGTCGTCAGACTGCACGGCCTCAGCGTGCCGATCGACCGGCGGCTGATGTCGGACAAGATCGTCGAATCCATCCGGAGCGGCCGCTATGAAATGGGCGAGGCCAGGGTCGCGCCCGGCCTGGTGCGCCCGGGCGAGCGGGTGGTGGAGATCGGCGCCTGCATCGGCGTGCTCACCGCGGCCATCGCGACCCAGACGCCGGCCCAGCTGGTAGTTGCGATCGAGGCCAATCCCCAGCTGCAGGACTATATCGCCGAGCTGCACCGGCTGAACGGCGCGCGCACGGTCATCCGCCAGGCCCTGGTCACGCCCGAACCTTCGGGCGAGCTCGCGGACTTTCATCTGCACGAGGATATCTGGGCATCCTCACCAGGCTGGGTGAGCCCAAAGCGGCGGATCGCCACGGTCCAGGTCCCAGTGCTCTCCCTGCCCGAGATCGCCGAGACTTGGCGGCCGACCCTGCTCATCGTCGACCTGGAGCCTTTCGTCGCCTGGACCGAAGCGCAAGGTCCACCCCACGCCCTGGCCGGCGCCGACTTCCGCCCCTTCGAGCGGGTGCTGCTGGAGCTGAAGCCTAAGCGCTTCCCGCCCGCCCTGGTGAAGCGGGTGTTCGACCACTTCTCGGTCCAGGGCTTCGCCTACGACCAGACCGCCTCGTTCGGGCCAGTGGTGATGTTCGGCCGCATTCCGACCTGAGTATCAGGCGAAGGCGCCGGCCGAGGCCCTGGGCTCCTCGGGGACCATTCCGAAGGTGCGGTTCCGCGCCGCGAATTCGCCCAGCGCCGCCTTCAGGTCCTCGCCCCCGAACTCGGGCCACATCCGGTCGGTGAACCAGAGCTCGGCATAGGCCGCCTCCCAGAGCAGGAAGTCCGACAGCCGTTTCTCGCCGCCGGTGCGGATCAGCAGATCGACCTCGTCCAGCCCCTCCCCCACCGGCCCCGCGGTCCGGGCGATCAGCTCGCCCATCCGATCGGCGTCGCCGCAGGCCTGGGCCGCCCTGGCGATGCAGTCGCGCGCGGAATAGTCGATCGCGATCCTGAGATGCAAGCGGCGGCCAGCGACGGTCGCGCTTTCGGCATGGGCGACCTGGAAGCGCAGGTCGTCGCCCAGACGGTCCCGCCGCCCGATGATCGACAGCCGCACGCCGGAGTCCTTCAGCCGCTGCAGGTCGGCGCGCAGATAGATGCGGAACAGCCTCATTAGGTTCGACACCTCTCCGGCGGGCCGCTTCCAGTTGGCGGAGGAGAAGGCGAACAGGGTCAGGACTTCCACCCCGGCGTCGACGGCGGCCTCGGCGGTGCGGCGGACGGCATGCATGCCGGCTTCGTGCCCCTGGGCGCGGGCGAGCCCCCGGCGCGTGGCCCAGCGGCCATTGCCGTCCATGATGATCGCCACGTGGCGGGGAACCTGCGCGCGCCTAATACTTTGCACCACAAAGTTTCTCCTCAAAAAAAGGCGCTCAGGCCTTGACGGCCTTGGCGGCGGAGGGAGCGGACTTCGACGCCTCGGCGGCGTCGCGCACGACCTGTTCGAGCACCCCCAGGTATTCGACGAAGCGCCTGCGGCCCTCGGGCGTGATCCTGCAGATGGTGAGCGGGCGGACCCCCTCGAAGCCCTTGACCAGCTCGACCAGCCCCGCCTCCTGCAGCGTCTGCAGGTGCCGGCTGAGGTTGCCGTCGGTCAGGCCGCAGAGCGCCTTGAGCTCGCCGAAGGCCACGCCCTTGGGCTGGGCCATCAACGAGGTCAGCACCCCGAGACGTGCTCGCTCGTGGATGACGCGATCCAGGCCCTCGTAGGCGAAGGGAGCGGGCTTGCCTTCGGCCATCTCAAGCCCCCCGCGATTCGAGACGCAGGATCGCCGCGACCATCACCTGGCCGACGGCGAAGGGCGCGCCCATCGCCCAGGGCGAAAAGGTGTCGGCACCCCTGGCCAGCACCAGGCAGGCCAGCGCCGAGGCCAGGTACCAGCCGCCCGCCAGCAGCATCGGCCGGGGCAGAAAGCGGCACGACGCGAAAACGCCCAGGGCGAACACCACCTGCCACAGCCCCGGCAGCATCCAGAGCGCCTCCGGGGCGAAGCGCAGCAGGACCGCGGTCAGGAGAATGCCGGCCAGTCCCGCGGGCAGGAACTGCTCTACGGCGTTCAGCAGCATCTCTTGCGCCATGCCCGAATGAACCCGGCGGCTGCGCGTGATGGTCTCCATGCCGATGACGATCACCGAGACCGCAGCCGTAGCCGACCAAAGCCCCACATAGGCGAGCGGCTGGTGCGGCGCGTCTGCGAGCCAACGCGCCTGGGTGAAGGCGGCGAGGGCCGCGAAGGCGCCCGTGGCGGCGAGAGTCGCGGCGCCATAGCCGCGGAACTCCGTCCCCCGCGCGATCTGGCTGCGGATCTCCGAGATGTCGGCCAAGGCCCGTTCGAGGTCGCCCACCGCGCCGCTCCCTTTGCACTACAAAGTACACAGACGCGCCGAGAGTCGCAAGTGGCGGCGAAGGCGCTAGACTGCGATCGAATTCAGGAGAAATCCATGCTCAAGCTGCCGCCGCCCACCTGGGCGCTGGTCTATGTGCTCGCATGCGCCGCCGTCTCGGCCCTGCTGGGCTGGCCCGCCGGACTACACGTCCCTCTCTTAGGGATCGCCCTGACTCTCCTGGGCTTCGCGCCGCCTGCCGCGGCGATCCTGCTCTTCCGCCGCGAGGACACCGAGATCCAACCGACCTCGCCCACCAACAAGGCGCTGGTCACCGAGGGCCCCTACCGCTTCACGCGCAATCCGATGTACCTGGGCCTGGTGATCATCACCTTCGGGATCGCGCTCTGGATCGGTTCGTGGCCCATGCTGCTGGCGCCCGCGCTGCTCTTCGCCACGACCAACTTCGTCCACATCCCCTTCGAGGAAGCCAAGATGCGACGTCAGTTCGGCGACGCCTTCAAGGTCTACCTCCGGCGCGTCAGGCGCTGGATCTGACGAAGACGCTGTCCCAAACGCACGATCCTCGACGGACTTCGTTCCGGGCTTGAGGAGGGCAGGTCGCAGCGGCGCAAACGAAAACGGCCCCGCATCGCTGCAGGGCCGTTTCGAACTTGGGTGCGGGGACAGGATTTGAACCTGTGACCTTCAGGTTATGAGCCTGACGAGCTACCGGGCTGCTCCACCCCGCGGCAAA
>CAZTMF010000066.1:0-11151 GCA_964614675.1 uncultured Caulobacteraceae bacterium
TCGCGCCGCCGGAGACCTGCAGCGGGGTCCAGATCGGGCCGGGCGCGACGCCATTGACCCGGATGCCCTTGGGGCCGAGCTGCTTGGCCAGCGACTTCACGTAATTCATCGTGGCCGCCTTGGTCTGGGCGTAGTCGTAGAGGTCGGGCGACGGATCGTAGGCCTGCTCGGAGGCGGTCGCGATGATCGCGGCGCCGGGCTTAAGGTGCGGCAGCGCCGCCTTCAGGATCCAGAACGGCGCATAGATGTTGGTCTTCATCGTCGCATCGAAGTCCTCGCTTGAGATGTCGAGGATGGAGTCTTGGGCCTGCTGGCGCGCGGCATTGCAGACGACGATATCGAGGCCGCCCAGGCGCCTCACCGATTCTTCGACCAACTGCCGGCAGAACGCCTCTTCGCGCAGGTCGCCGGGGATCGACGCTGCGACGCAGCCCTCGGCTTTGATCAGCCCCACCACCTCCCGGGCGTCGGGCTCCTCAGTGGGGAAGTAGTTGATCGCCACGTCCGCGCCCTCGCGGGCGAAGGCTATGGCGGCCGCGCGGCCCATGCCGGAGTCGCCGCCGGTGATCAGCGCCTTACGCCCATTCAGACGTCCCGAGCCGCGATAGCTTTTCTCGCCGTGATCCGGCCTCGGCTGCATCTCGCGGGCCAGTCCCGGCCAGGGCTGCGACTGGCCTGGGAACGGCGGCTTGGGATGCTTCTTGGTCGGGTCAATCAGCGGAGCAGGATGCTCCTGCGCAGGTGAAATAGTCCGGTCGTTGCCGTCCATGGCGAACCTCCGAGGCAGAACCCAGCAAAACGGCTCGCCCTCGGAATTGTTGCCCTTTCGATCTGGCGCCTGGTCGAAGAAGGGGGCGACCATGGTGTTGGGCGCGCCCTCCCCATTTTCGAACCCCGACCTTTCCGAGACGTAGCGAAGGGCGGCGGCGGTGAGGCTGACTCCCGCCCTAGTCAAACACCGCGCAGGCGCGCGCTTCGATGCTCTCGCGGCCCGGGACGCCCGGCGGGCAGGTCGGGTCGTCGAAGGCGTAGTGCGGCACGTGGGCCCGCCACCCGGGCAGGCTGTCGTAGGCGCGGAACACCAGCGCGTCTTCGGGACCCATGTCGCTCCAGTAGATCCAGCGGTGTCCGGGATTATGGCCAAGCACATAGGCTTCTGAGCGCCACCAGGTGGCGGGATCTCCGTCGTCATAGACGCCATCGGCCTCGATGAGATCGTCGCGGGCCACGGTCGCGGGATCGCAAAGCGCTAGCGGGACGTCCTGGGGCGGCGGCGTGATGGGGCGCCAGATGTTGTAGCCAACGAGATGCTCACCCGGCCGGAGCTCGGTCTTCGCCAAGCCGAAGCCGTCGTTGACCACGAGGCCCGGAGCCGAGCGCGGGGTCCAGTCCACGTGCGGGAAACGCGCCGGGCCGGTGTTCATTCCGGCGCCATAAAGCGGCGACCGCTCGGAATAGCGCACCATGCCGCCGCCCGGCAGGACCTCGACCCGCTTGGCGCCGGTAAGCTCCAGGATCAGCCGCCGGATCTCTTCGAGGTATATGCTGGCCACCTGAGCGCGATCGTGGAAGCTCGTCACGGCCGGCGGGTGGCGGACGAGAGCGAAGCCATCCCTCATCAGCGTCGGCTGCTCGGCCATGGCGCGTCCATCTTGGATGGACACCGGCCGAGGGTCGTAGACGATGTTGTCGCGGCGGTGGTCCTGGGCGTGGAACTGAGGCTTGTCGGGGGTCCGGACGCAATAGTTGAGGGTCGCGGGGACAGAGCCCGTGCGGGTGTCGATCTCGGCAAGGCTCATCGGGAACCTCCTGTCGGGTGGCGGGCAAGCTAGGGCCGCGCCTTCGGCGCCTCGTCGATCTGGAAGCCGGGGCGACCCTCCGAGTCCACGGAATCGTGGTTGTTCTGCTCGCAGACGTATTCCTGTATCTGCCAGTCGCGGTGGCGGACGAAGTGGCGGGTCGTCGTCCAGGGCGCGACCAGCACCTTCGGGTCCTCGATGGTCGTGACGATGTCCAGATCGTCGGGGCCGGTCTTATGGACCCGCTCGATGATGCGGGCCTGATCGGAATGGCCGACGCCCTGGGTGATCTCGGTGGTGGGATTGAGGGCCACAGTCTCTATAACGAGGTCGCCGCCCTCCCAATGGCCGACGGAGTCGCCGTTGAACGTAGGGTCCGGATCGGCGGGGTGGCTGCGCCCATCGGTATAGATGCGGCGGACCTGGCTGTCGGACTCGATCGCGATCGTCACCCGGCCGGGCGAATAGATGAACTCTATCGGATAGGGCCAGCCCATGATCACCGGAACACCCGGAGGGACGCAGTTGGCGTTGCGGTTCTGACGGCCTTCACGCAGGGCCGCATCAGCCTTGGCCTGAGCGTCGGGGGTCAGCTGCGGCTTCGGCGGGGCGGGCCTTCGAGGGGCCTGCCAGTCGATGTTCCAGACGCCCTCGTCGAGGTCGGGAAGGGCCGCCATCGCCGCATAGGCTGCACGGCGATCGTGCGGCTTGTCCGCGGCCCAAGCGATCTGCGGCCCACCAACCGCCAATACGAACGCCGCCGTCCACCCCGCGCGCGCGAAACCCCACCCCATGACCGTCTCCCCATCGTCTCGACGTATGAAAGGCGCATTCGGGCGAGCGGGCAATGCACTCAGATGACAGGCGTTGGCGGCTCTTCCCCCCGAAGGACGGCGTCGAGGTTGGCCAGGACCAGGTCGGCCATGGCCTTGCGGGTCTCGATGGTGGCGCTGGCGATGTGGGGCGTCAGAACCACCTTCGGGCTGGCCCGGAGCGCCTCGGGGACCTGTGGCTCGTTCTCGAAGACGTCGAGGGCCGCCCCCGCGATCCGGCCCGTCTCCAGCGCCTGGACCAGAGCGGCTTCGTCCACCACTGAGCCCCTGGACACATTGACCAGCCAGCCATCGGGGCCGAGCGCATCCAGCACGCCCGCATCCACCATGTGGCGGGTGGTCTCGTTGGCCGAGCAGGCGACGACGAGCACGTCCGACGCGACGGCAAGGACCCCGGGGTCGGCGTGAAACTCGTATGGGACGGGCTTCCGGTTTCGGGAGGCGTAGGCGACGGGGCCGAAGGCGGCAAGCCGCGTCGCGATGGCGCCGCCGATGTGTCCGAGGCCGAGGATGCCGAAGCGGCGCCCCGTGACCTTGCGCGCCAACGGCTGCTCGCCCGAGGGCCAGGCGCCTGAGCGCACATGGGCGTCTGCGGCGGGGATCTGGCGAAGCAGGGAGATGATCAGGCCGACGGCGAGGTCGGCGACGTCGTCCGTGAGCGTGCCCGGCGTGGTGGTCACTCGGACGCCGCGGCTCCGGGCAAGCGCCAGGTCGACCTTGTCGTAGCCGACGCCGTTGATGGCCACGATCTTCAGATGCGGCAGCGCCTGGATCAGCTGGGTCGGACCGCCGACGTGGCCGCCAGCGACGATCGCGACGACCTCGGGCGCGCGGTCCTTGAGCCATTGGGCGCGCGCGTCCTCGCCAAGCTCGAACCACCGGACCACCTCCAGGCGCCGGGCGAGGTCGGTCTCTAGCGACGCCGAGAGCGGATTGAGCTGGAGGGCGACGCTCATCAGATCACCGCCGTGATGCCGCCATCGACATAGATGGTCTGACCGTTGACGAAGTCGGAGGCGCTGGAGGCGAGGAAGACCGCGATGCCGTGCAGGTCTTCCAGATTGCCCCACCGCCCCGCCGGGGTGCGCCTCTTCAGCCAGTCATCGAAGACCGCGTCCGCAATCAGGGCCTCGTTCATGGGCGTGACGAAATAGCCGGGTGCGATGGCGTTGATCTGCAGGCCATGGCGGGCCCAGTCGGCGCACATCCCCTTGGTCAAGTTCCGCACGGCGCCTTTGGAGGCAGCGTAGGGGGCGGTGCCCGGGCGGCCGAGGTCGGACAGCACGCTGCCGATATTGATGATCTTGCCCCGCCCCCGCCCGATCATGCCGGGCGCCACGGCCTTGCTGACGTAATAGACGCTGTCGAGATTGGTCGACATCAGCTCGCGCCAGTCGCCGTCGTCGAACTGGTCGAGCGGCGCGCGGCGCTGGATGCCGGCGTTGTTGACCAGGATGTCCAACCCCCCGGAGACCTCGATGGCGGCGACGCCGTCGGCGACCTCATCCGGATCGGTGACATCGAACACCGCAATGTCCGCGTCCAGGCCGAAGTCACGGAGACGACCGGCAGCCTCTTCGAGCGGCCGCTCGGATCGACCGTTCAGGATCACGCTGGCGCCTGCCCCGGCCAGGGCCTCGGCGATGGAGAAGCCGATCCCGCGCGCCGCGCCGGTGACCAGGGCGGTGCGACCCTCCAGGCTGAACAGGCTCATTGATCCGTCCCCCCTAGAGCGTGACAGCCGAAAGTGTATGCGGTTTCGGCGCCCGTCACGCTCCAGATTCAAACATTCAGAGCGCGTTCGAGCGGCGAAACCGCTTCGCACTTTCGCCTAACGCGCTCCGCCAACAGCGGCTTCGGACTTAGCGGACGGGACCCCTGATGTTAACAGTCGGCCCGAGGGAGCGCCCCCATGCTGGCTGTGGTCTGCCACGGAAAGAAGGATCTGAGGATCGATCCGGTCGAGGACCGGCCGCTGGGGCCCGAGGAAGTGCGCGTGGCGGTGGCCTACGGCGGCATCTGCGGCTCGGACATGCACTACTACCACCGGGGCGGGGTCGGCGACTTCCTGGTCCGCGAGCCGATGACGCTCGGCCACGAGGTGTCCGGCGTGGTGGCCGAGGTCGGTTCGGCCGTGAGGGGCCTCCAGCCCGGCATGAAGGCGGCGTTGGACCCCAGCCGCGCCTGCCGGACCTGCAGCTACTGCCGCTCGGGCCGGGCCAACCTCTGCTCCAACATGTATTTCCTGGGTAGCGCGGGGCGCTTCCCCCACGTCCAGGGCGGCTTCGCCCAGCACCTGGTGCTGCGCCAAGACCAGGTGATCCCGGTCCCCGACGATACCGACCTGCTGCGCCTCGCGGTCGCCGAACCGCTGTCGGTGGGCCTGCACGCGGCGAACCGCGCCGGGCCCTTGATGGGCAAGCGCGTGATCGTCACCGGCTCGGGTCCGATCGGCCTCCTGACGGCGCGGTCGGCGCGCCACGCCGGCGCCTCTGAGGTGGTCTCCACCGACATCGAGGACGCGCCCCTGGCCGTCGCCCGGCGGACCATGGGCGCGACCAGCGCCCTCAACGTGGCGTCCGATCCGGATGGCCTGGAGCCGTTCGAAGCGGATGGCGGCCATTTCGACGTGGGCTTCGAGGCCTCGGGATCGGCGGCGGCGCTGGCGTCCCTGTTCAAGGTGGTCCGGCGCAGCGGGCGGATCGTCCAGGTGGGCATGCTGCCGCCGGGGACCGCGCCCGTGCCGGTGAACCAGCTGCAGGCGCGCGAGATCGAACTTGTCGGGGCCTTCCGGGCCAACGACGAGTTTCGCCTGGCGGTCGAACTGATCGTGTCGGGCGCCATCGATGTCTCGGCGATCCTGTCGGGGGTCTATCCACTGACCGACGCCGTCGCCGCCTTCGAGCGGGCCGGCGACCGGACCCAGGTCATCAAGCTGCACCTTGCGCTGAACGGGGCGGCGGGTGACGGTCCCCGCCCGTAGCACGCAAGGGGACTTCGTGAGCACAGCCGATCCGGAGCCGGAGGCCCCCTGGCCGAAACCCTCACGCGGATGGCTGGTGGCGGCGCTGCTGGGCCTGGCGTCCATCGCCTCTCAGAGCGACCGCACCGTGGTCAACCTGGCGGTGGAGCCGATCAAGGCCCAGTTCCATCTCGACGATACCCACTTCGGCATGCTCCAGGGCGTCGCCTTCGGCCTGTTCTATGTGCTTTGCGCCATTCCCATCGGACGGCTGATCGACCGCTTTCCCCGCAAGCTGGTGACGGGCGTCTGCCTCGGTCTCTTCAGCCTGTTCTCCATGGGATCGGGACTGACCCGCAGCTACGCCCAGCTGTTCATCACCCGCGTCGGCGTAGGCGTCGGCGAGGCCAGCGTCACGCCGGCCGCCCTCTCCATGCTCAGCGACATGTTCCCGCCGGCGAGGCTGGGACGGGCCGTCGCCATCTTCTTCGTCAGCGCGCCGATCGGCATGGGCCTGGGCCTGATCGGAGGCGGGGCGCTGATCCACTGGCTGACCGTCTCGGATTTCCTGAAGGCCGGGCCCCTGTCTGGGCTCCAGCCCTGGCAGGCCGCCTTCCTGGTCATCGGCTTCCCGGGCCTCGTGCTGGCCCCGGCCTTTCTTCTGCTCCGCGAGCCTGAACGGCGAGGCGCGGGCGCACGGGCGATGTTGTCGCTCCGCGAGGTCGGGGCGGTGGTCTGGGCGCGCGCCGGAGCGCTGATCCCGATGTTCGCCGGCTTCTCCCTGGTGAACCTCACCTCCTTCGCCTTCCAGATCTGGACCCCTGCCCTCTTCGTCCGCGCCTATGGCTGGAACCCGGGCCAGATCGGCCTCGCTATCGGTCTGATGCAGCTGACCTTCGGGACCGGCGGTGTGTTCTTCGGCGGCTGGCTCAGCGATCGGCTGGCCGTGCGCGGTCGGCTGGACGCCCAGCTCAAGGTGGCGGCCTTCGGCTTCGTCGGCTGCGGTGTGCTGGGCGCTCTGGCGCCCCTGATGCCGAGTGCGCCCTTGGCCCTGACCCTGCTCGCGCCGGCCCTGTTCCTCAGCAACATGCCCTATGCCTGCGCCGGCACCGCGATCCAGCTGATCACGCCCAACCGGGCTCGCGCCCAGGTGAGCGCCATCTACGTCACGGTGATCACCCTGATGGGCTTGGTGGTGGGCCCGGTCGTCATCGGGCTGATGAGCGATCACCTGTTCACTGGGCCCGCCGGAGTGCGCTACTCCCTGGCCGTGCTGGTAGGCGCCTCGGCGCCCGTGATGTGCGCCCTGCTGCTGCTGGCGGCAGGGCCCTATCGTCGGCTGCGGGAGATGACCCATTGATCGTGGCGGCTGCATTCGCCGCCGCGCTCGCAGCCTTCAGCCCGGCCGCGGACTGCACCCCGCACGAGGACCTCAGCTTCATCTGCGGACCGGTCGGCAGTGAGGACATCGCCCGCGTCCCGGGCACGCGCTGGCTGGCGGCCAGCGGGCTGGGCCTCGGGGCGCCGGGCCGTCTCTATCTGATCGACACGCGCAGCAAGCGCGCCGAGATCCTGTTCCCCAAGCCCGGCATGGCATCCAAGGCCGATCCCGCCCGCGCCGGCGCCTGCCCCGGTCCGCCGGACCTGATGGCCATGTCCACCGACGGCCTGACCATCCGCGCCGGGCGCGGCGGAAGGCACATGCTCTATGTGGCCAACCACGGCGACCGCCGCTCGATCGAGATGTTCCGCATCGACGCCCGGGGGGATGTCCCGACCGCCACCTGGATCGGCTGCGCGCCCATGCCGGCGCACACCCTGCCCAACGCCGTGGTCGCGCTCGCCGGCGGGCGGCTGATCGTCTCGAGCTTCCACGATCCGGACGACGAACAGGCCTGGGAGCGGATGGCGCGGGAAGAGCCCACCGGCTCGCTCTGGGAATGGCGACCCGGCGCCGGATTCAAGCGCCTCGAGGCCGGCCCGATCTCCGGCGCCAACGGCCTCGAGACGAGCCTCGACGAGCGGACGCTCTACGTCAGCGCCTGGAGCTCGGGGAAGCTGGTGATCCTTGACCTCGCCAGCCGCAAGCGCCGCGAGATCCCGCTGGGCTTCCTGCCGGACAACATCAAGCGCGCGCCCGGTGGATCGCTGCTGGTCGGCGGCCAGAAGACCACCGTCGCCAGCATCGCCGCCTGCAACGGCCCCCAATGCCCGCAGGACTGGCTCGTCGCGCGTGTCGACCCTGTCCGGGGCTCAGTGACGCCGCTGGTCGCGCGCCACGGCGATGCGCTTATCAACTACGCCTGCACCGGGCTCGAAGTGGGGGGCACGCTCTACATCACCAACCGGGGCGACAGCCGGATCGCCTACCTGCCCATGGCCGCCCTGCCTTCGCGCGACTTACAGCGGCGGGGTCGTGTGGTCCGCCCCAGGGGATGATGTCCGCCCCGGTTTGCCGGACGGAGCTCAAGTGAAGCCGACCTGTTTGGCCAGAGCGCGATAGCCTTCGGTCTCACGCAGCGGGTCAAGCAGCGGATCGTTGTACATCAGCATGATTCCGCCATCGCGAAGCTCCCATGCCTTTTGCAGGGCCGCCAGCGCGCGAGGCTTGTCGCCCCATTGGGCGTAGATCTGCGCGTATTGGTAATTGCTCTTGTCGCCATACTCCTTGACGAGCGCCGCGAGCGCGGCACGGGCCCCGGCCCGATCGCCCCGGCGATCCGCGATGATCGCGTAGCCCGGCAACCGCAACACGCTGATCTTCTCCTTCGAGAACGACGCATAGGCGTCGTCTATCCGGCCAAGCATGAGCTGCGCGAAGCCGAGCGACGAGCGCCCGCCGACCAGCGTCGGATTGAGCGAGATCGCTCTTTCGTAGGCGGTGACGGCGCCTGCGAAATCCCGGGCGCCATAGCTGATGTCGCCGCCGGCGAAGAAGGCGCGCGCGCTGAGCGGGTCGAGCTTGACCGCCTGGTCGATAATGCTCTTGGCGCGCTCATTGTCCCGCAAATTGGAGCGGAAGCTGGCATAGCGGCTGAGGATGTCGACGTTGCCTCGGCCCAGTTCGTAAGAGCGTTCGAACGGCGCGCGCGCGCCGCGCATGTCGAGCTTGCCGGTCTCCAGCGCGAAGCCCAGCGCGGAGAAGCCCTCGGCGAACTCGGGCGCCAGCTCGGTCGATCTGCGCGCGGCGACCACGGCGTCGTCGTAGAGACGGGACCGCTCCGCGCCATCGGCATAGAGATTGCCGATGACCGCCAGCGACCGCGAGCGCGCGGCGTGGGCGCCGGCGTAGCGCGCATCGAGTGCGATGGCGCGGTCGAAATAGGCCAGCGCCTCGCGGTCGCTGTGTTCGTCGACACCCGCTTCGTACAGATCGCGGCCGCGCAAATAGGCGTCGAACGCCGCCACATTGTCGGTTCCGCCGGTCTGAACGCTGGCTGATGGATCGCCCGCTCCGCCGATGGCCGCCGACAAGGCGCTGGCGACAGACGCGCCAATCTCGGTCTGCACGGCGAAGATGTCGGTGAGGGGACGCTCGTAACTCTGCGCCCATTTGCTGAGGCCGCTCGACCCGTCGGTCAACTCGGCCGTCACCTTTATCCGTTCGCCGGCCTTTTGCACGGCGCCGCTCAGGAGGAACGAAACCCCGAGCTCGCGTGCGATCGCCTTGGCGTCCTTGTTCTCTTCCTTCGCGCTTTCCGAAGAGGTCCGGCCGACGACCTGCAGCAGCGGGTTGCGCGACAGCTGCGTGCGGATTTCCGACGTCAGGCCATCGGAAAAATAGCGTTGTTCGGCGTCGCCGCTCAAATTGGTGAAGGGCAACACCGCGATGCTGCGTCCGCTCTTCCGGCCCTCGAACAGGCCCCTGGCGCTCCAGATCAGCAGGCCCCCGCCCACGCCCAATGTCAGAGCGCCGGCGCCGATCAGCATCCGGCGGCGCGAAGGCGCTTTCGCGCTCTGGCCCTGGGGCGGAAGCGCCGGCGCGTCATGTAGCGCGGCGACGGCCCGCAGCACCTTCCGCATGGGCTCGCTGCCCGGCTTCCCCACGACCCGTGACACGTCGATGGACTGGAATTGCCCGAAGCCCAGCGGCGGCAGGGTTCCATCCAGGGAAACCGGCACCAGCCGCGCGGTGTCGCGTGCGCGGGTCGCCTCGTCATGCACCCAATGCGAGGCAGCGGACGTCTTCGACCACAGCACCACCACTGCGCGGGCGTTCTCGAGCGCGGCCTCGGTCGTGCGCGAAAAGCGTTCGCCGCCCTCGATCAACCCGTCCCACCAGACCCGATAGCCGGCGGTTTCGAGCGCGCGGACGACCAGCAGCGCCTGTTTCTGGTCGGAGCGCGAATAGCTGAGGAAGACGGTATGACCTGGGCCGCTTCCGCCGATTTGGTCGTCGCTGGAACGGGGCGTCATCA
Organism: uncultured Caulobacteraceae bacterium; assembly: GCA_964614675.1. Lineage (GTDB taxonomy): Bacteria > Pseudomonadota > Alphaproteobacteria > Caulobacterales > Caulobacteraceae > JANWHQ01. The sequence goes on from CAZTMF010000066.1 coordinate 10,013, forward strand.
GGCCGGCGCCGCGCTCCGCTTGCCTTCGAAGACGGCTTGTCGACCCTCGAGCCCGCCGCCGCCGACCCCGTCGGTTTCGACTTCCCGCCCTTCGATGCGTTCGGCCATGGTGCGCGCCCCCGCACTTGTGCTCGGACTGACAACTCCGCGAACCACGCTATCCGACGTGGACCCCACGGCAAAGCTTCCGGTCCCCGGAGAAAGGCTCGCCCCGGCTCGAAGTCGCCCATGGCCATCATGCCCCGGGGCGGACATCGGCCGGCTTATGGGCGCCGGCTAGAGCCGGTCCCTGATCGGCGTCCTCACGAACCCCTCGGGATAGCCCTCCACCTCGTTGCCGACGATGGTGTAGTCCTTGCGCTTGCCGCCGAAGCTGGCCTCGAGCTCCATGTAGGCGTGAGGGTCGAACAGGGGCGAGGCGCTCATCCCCATGATGCCGGTCGCATCCACCTTGTCGCAGGTATAGAGGCTGCCCTGCTGGGCGAAGTTCTTGATCCCGTGCTCCAGCATGCCGTCCATGGCCGCCTTCAGCAGGTAGTGCATGGTCATGAAGTTGTACCCCAGGGGGTAGATCTCCTCGACCGTCACCTCGGGCACGCCGTCCTTGCCGCCGACGTCCGGATACATCTTCCAGCCGGGCACGCGCTTGGCGACATAACGGGCGTCCTCGAGGTTGCTGAGCTTCACCACCGTGGTCATCTGGGCCCCGAGCTCCACCGCCATCCGGCAGCGTTCGACCCCCTCGTCCAGCTCGGTGGCGGGATCGGCGTTGGTGCGGGCGATGAGGAAGCAGTCGGTGCCGTCCAGCGCCGCCAGGGCGGCCCGCACCTTCTCGTAGTACTTCTCGCGCGGGAGCAGGCTGGTGGACTCCTCCATGTCGTCGGCGTCCTCGAGCTGCAGCGCCTTGGCGCCCGCCGCGGCCATGCGCTTGGCGCTGCGATAGACGGCCAGAGGCCCGCCGAACCCGTCCTCTATGTCGGCGGCCAGGGGGATGGCGGAGGTCTGGCTGATGCGGCTGGTGATCCACTCGATGTCGGTGAGGTTCGAGAATCCGTAGTCGATGACCCCGTTCATCGCGACCGAGACCTCGCCGCCGCTCAGCATCATGGCGGGGAAGCCGACCATCTCCACCGCCCGGG